>JAPHSC010000139.1 GCA_026193125.1 Gammaproteobacteria bacterium | reverse complement strand
ATCGGCCAGGCTGGGGCCATAGCCCCCCACCATGTGACGCACATGCAGTTTGGCCAGTTCGTTGTCACTTAGATCAAGCGTGCTGAAACCCGATGCAAGCAGGTGCTCCAGTACTTCCCGGCGTTCCTTGTCCCCCCGCTGAAGCTGGATGCCGACAAATATTCGAGCCTGGCGATTGTCCCCGTAGCGGTAGTTGAATTCGGTCACCACCCGCCGTCCCAGGGTCTCGCAAAAATGCAGGAAGCTTCCTGGCGCCTCAGGAATTTCTACCGCAAATAGCGCCTCGGTGTGTTCACCGATATTGGCTCTTTCGGCGACATGTCCAAGCCGGTCAAAATTCATGTTGGCCCCGGTCACGATGGCTGCCAGGTGCATGCCGCTTGCAGGCTTGAGCTCCAGATAGCGTTTCAGGCCGGCCAGGGCCAGCGCGCCAGCGGGCTCGGAAATGGAGCGGGTGTCGCTGAAGATGTCCTTGATTGCTGCACAAATCTCGTCGGTGGACACCAGGATTACTTCGTCCAGGTGCTTTTGGCAAAGTCGGAAAGTCTCGTCCCCGACGCGCCGCACCGAGACGCCGTCGGCGAAAATGCCCACGTGATCGAGCGTGACCGGCATGCCGGCCTCGAGGGCCGCATGCATGCTCGCTGCGTCCAGGGGTTCCACGCCGATGACCCGTGTGTCCGGGTGCAGATGCTTGACATAGGTAGCCACTCCCGCAGCCAGGCCGCCACCACCCACCGGAACAAAGATTGCGTCCAAGGGTTGCGCCGCCTGACGCAGGATTTCCATACCCACGGTACCCTGTCCCGCGATAATGTCGGGGTCATCAAACGGGTGGATGAAGGCCAGTTCTTGTTGCTGCGCGAGCTCCAGTGCATGTTGGTAGGCGTCATCGTAGGTTTGGCCGTGACTGATGGTTTCTCCACCCAGGGCCTGTATTGCCTGCACCTTGATGCTGGGCGTGGTGGCTGGCATCACAATTACCGCACGCAAGCCCTTGCATCGGGCCGCCAACGCCACGCCTTGTCCATGATTACCGGCCGAGGCGCAAATTACACCCTGGCCAAGCTGAGCAGGGCTCATTCCGGAAATTTTGTTATAAGCGCCTCGCAGCTTGAATGAAAAGACCGGCTGGAGGTCTTCGCGCTTTAGCCAGACATGGTTGTCCAGCCTGCGCGACAGGCTTTCTGCCACTTCCAGCGGTGTTTCCCGGGCGACGTCGTAGACTCGGGCGCCAAGAATTCTGTCGATATACTCGTCTTGCATCATTTCCCTGCCTGACCTGGCGAGACTAACTTTCCTGCGGTCCATATCAATCGCTTTATCTGTCGGTGTTAAGGCTGCGGGGAGCGGGTTTGCTGAATCAATCTGCTAACGCAGGCGTGGAATGAGCGTGGTCCTCGCGGGATTCTGCCTCGATAAACACCCGTTTGATTGAACTGTCCACCGCCTTGATTTCCCTGGTCAGTCTGGTTACCAGGGACTCCAGTTCGCCGATCTTAAGTTGGTTTGAAAAGTCCAGGCTCATGTTCACCACGACAAAGTCGGGTCCCATGTGCAGGGTGGCGATCTCGTTGATATTTTCAATTTGCGGGTGCGCGATGGCGCATGACCGAATGGCTTCCACCACGGTTTTGTCCGCGCCCTCTCCGATCAACAAGCCCATGGTTTCTCTTGCCAGCCAGATCGCCGTCGCCGCCAGTACAAGGCCGATGACGATGGATGCCAGACCGTCCCATATCGGCGATCCTGTCAGGTGGGTCAGGGTTACCCCGGCCAGCGCTGCCAGCAGGCCAAGCATCGCCGCGCTGTCTTCAAACAGCACCACGAAAAACACCGGATTCTTGCCACGCCGGGCGGCCTCCAGGTAACCCAGGCCATTACGCACCTTGTTAAATTCCTTCAATGCGATCGAAAAGGAGACGCCCTCAAAAACCAGGCTGGCCAGCAGCACCGCGTAGGCGACTGCCGGTCTGGTCATTTCTGCGGGGTGTTGCAAGTGCCAAACGCCCTCCCAGATCGATACACCCGCGCCCAGGCCAAACAGCAACAGGGCGACCATGAAGCTCCAGAAATAGATTTCCTTTCCGTGACCGAAGGGGAAGCCTGCGCTGGCCGGGCGTTGTGCCCGTTTCATGCCCAGCAACATCAGGGCCTGGTTGCCGGTGTCCACCAGCGAATGGACGCCCTCAGACAGCATGGCCGAACTGCCGGTGGCCAGGGCCGCTCCGAATTTTGTCAGGGCGATGAGAAGATTGCCGACCAGGGCGGCAATAACAACTTTTCCGGCAGATGCTGACATAGGGTTTTCCGAGGGCGGAACAGGCCCCTGATTATAACGACAATCGGCCCCGGGCATACCGCTGGGCTGCGCTAGGCGAACATCTTGGGATTCTCGCCCCAGCTTCAGCTGGACAGCGGCAGCCGGGATTGTCCAGAATGGCCGGATGCTCAAGCAGGGAGCCTCTGATTTGTTCTGCGCCTGGCAGAGAGTGAGTGAGAAAAGCTGGATTCAAGACGCCGATCGTACCTAGCAGCAGGGCTTGCGAAGATTGGCGACACAGAAGCTGGAATTGTTTTGCCGCGAAATACAGGTTCATGAAAAAATCAGAGTCTGCCCAAGGAACCCTGGGAGAATACCGTGTCGGAAAGCACCACGCGCCAGTCTGAAACCGCCTTGCTGAAAAGGGTGATCGTCCGCCATCCCCGGGATGCCTACCTCGACCAGGCGAATATAGAGTCTCAGTGGGAACGGCTTCACTACCGCTCTCCGCCCAATCTGGAACGAGCAATGGTCGAGTATGAATACTTCCTCAAGCTGCTTGCCAGCGAGGGAGCCGAAGTGGTTTCGTCCGGGCCTGGAGAGGGCTTGTGCATGGACAGTGTGTACGTTCGTGACGCCTCCATCATCTGCGACCGGGGCGCCATACTGTGCCGCATGGGTAAAGATGCACGCACGGCCGAGCCCGCCAACCTGGGTCGGCAATACGCGCGCCTGGGAATTCCGGTACTGGGCTCAATCGAGGCCCCGGGATTGCTGGAGGGAGGCGATTTCGTCTGGCTGGGACCGCGCCTGGCCGCGGTAGGCGAGGGGTACCGGACAAACCAGGAAGGGATTGCCCAATTAGAAGCGCTGCTCGCGGATAGCGTGGACGAATTGATTACCGTTGCCTTGCCGCACTTCCGTGGTCCAAGCGATGTGTTCCACCTGATGTCGCTCATCAGTCCACTGGACAATGACCTGGCCCTGGTCTATTCACCCCTGATGCCGGTGCGCTTTCGCAATACCTTGCAAGAGCGTGGCATTGATCTGATTGAGGTGCCGGCCGAGGAATTCAACGATATTGCCGGTAACGTGCTGGCCATCGCTCCGCGCAAGGTCCTGATGGTGGCCGGCAACCCCGAAACCGTCAGACGACTCACCGATGCGGGAGTGGAGGTGCTTGAATTCTCCGGGTTTGAAATCAGCACAAAAGGCGACGGTGGACCCACCTGCCTGACCCGGCCACTGGAGCGAAGGGCCTAGACCGGTGCCCCGGTTTATTCTGAAAGGTGCCATCGCTTTGACAATTTTAATTGACGTATTGAGGCCATTTACACCCATGGGAGGTTTGGGTGT
>JAPHSC010000318.1 GCA_026193125.1 Gammaproteobacteria bacterium | reverse complement strand
AGGGGACGATGATACCCCGCCCGATGGCGGGTTTTTTGTATGTGGATTCGGAATCGACCCAGCATTTTTTCGATGATTAGATTGACTGCGAATCGACTGGGCCGATTCTTGCCCTGCGGGCGGCCTCGCTGTGCTCACCGTCCTGATTCGCTTTGCGAATCGGTCCGTCCCTGGCCACCATCCCCTCCCTAAGGAGATGCTGACACCCCACCCGCTGCTTCAAGAACTCTTCAATCCTCGCGGGACTACTCTTCGCTCTGCCATCTCAAACAACGCCTGGACCAGCAGTGCCAGCACAGCGGCGGGAATGGCGCCCTGCAATATCAATGATGTGTTGTCGAGCCGGATCCCGGTAAGTATGGGTTGGCCGTAACCGCCGGCGCCAATCAGGGCCGCCAGTGTCGCCGTGCCCACATTAATCACCGCTGCTGTTTTGATCCCGGCAAGTATAGTGCTTGCTGCCAGAGGCAATTCTATTAACCACAATTGCGATCCGCGGGACATGCCCAGCACCAGGGCCGATTCACTGATCGAGCGCGGAATATTGGTCAAGCCAGCATGCGTATTGCGAACGATTGGCAGCAAACTGTAAAGGAATAGAGCCACCACCGCGGGCGGACCGCCAATGCCCAGCAACGGGATCATGAATACGAAAAGGGCCAGCGAAGGGATGGTCTGTATCATGCCGACAATCGCGAGAATGATTTGGCCGACTCGCGGATTATGAGCGGCGAAGATACCCAGCGGTACTGAGACGGCCAGCGCTGCGGTCAGTGATATGACCACGAGTGTCAGGTGTTCGATCGTACGCTGGCGAAATTTCTCCCAGGCGCTAGCGACACGAGTCTCGGACTGCAGGCCCATTTCCTCTCTTAGAAAATCAGCCGCCACGGTAGTGTCTGGTTGATGCTCGATCTTGACCAGGGCATTTAGCCGGGACATCGTGGCCGCACTGATGCGTCCACTGAGTCGCTTGAAACTGGCTACAACTTTTGGCGCGTCCTGCTCAAGTTCTGCACGGTACAAAATCACCGCGTTGTAGACCGGAAAATAGGACAGGTCATCTTCCAGCAGATATAAATCGTAATAAGCGATTTCCGCATCGGTCGAATAGGCGTCGACAAGCTGCAGCATTCCCGACGCGAGACCGCGATAGGCAAGGTCATGGTCCAGTCCACGGACGTTACGCTGGTGCAAACCGTAACGCTCTTTCAGCCCCGGCCAGCCGTCCGCCCGATCCAGGAATTCATTGCCAAAGCCAAACACCAGGTCCGAATGATCCCGCAGGTCGGAGATGGACCTGAGTTTGAATTTCTCCGCCACTTCCTGGCTGGTCGCCATGGCATAGGTATTGTTAAACCCCAGCGACCCGGTCATCCGCAGACCCTTGGCACGCAAACTGTCGTTCAGTTCATCCATGCCGGTAATGTTTTCGTTGACCAGGATTTCCTTAAAAAGTGTGCCGGTATACTCGGCATACGCATCGACCTCTCCCGCCAGCAGAGCATTCCATAATATCTGGGTGCCCCCCAGCTCACGCATATGAGTTGCCGGGCTTTGCGCCGATTCCGCCAACAAGCGTGTCATTTCCCCCAGCACGACGGACTCGGTAAACTTCTTGGAGCCAACCCGTATGACTTCCTCTTCCGCCGACAACGCTGGCGCTGACTGCATGGCCAGCAACAGGCAGGCAGATACAACCCAGTGATAAGCCGTTCCCCGAAATATCATGACAGCGCCTGACTCAGATTCATCAGTTGTTTTCTTTGTGCTTCCACGAAATGCGCTACAAAAGATTCGGCTGGTTGATGAGCCAACTCCTGGAACGGCCCATGCTGAACGACTTTCCCATCGCGCATCAGCACGAGCGAATGTCCAAAAAATGCGGCTTCGGCGATATCGTGTGTAACCATAACGA
This sequence comes from Gammaproteobacteria bacterium, assembly GCA_026193125.1. GTDB lineage: Bacteria > Pseudomonadota > Gammaproteobacteria > Steroidobacterales > BM003 > CAKZML01. Next base: position 2,712 of record JAPHSC010000318.1, on the reverse strand, counting down.
CGGTCTTGTCCAGGCGATCAAAAATTTCCTTCAGTTCCTGCTGCAGCTCATATCGGATCAGCGGATCAAGTGCGCCAAGTGGTTCGTCGAGTAGTAACAGATCGGGATCCAGCATCAATGCACGCATCAAGCTGATCCGCTGGCGCTGGCCGCCCGAGAGCTCATTTGGATAGTGGTGCAGAAGTCTCTCCGGGAGATGCACCAGGTCTGTCAGTTCGTCCAGGCGGTGGTTTATGCGCTCGCCTGGCCAGTTCAACTGACGGGCCATAAGTGTCACATTTCGCTCTGCCGTGAAATGGGGAAACAGCCCACCCTCTTGAATGACGTAACCCATTCGATGACGCAATTCATTGATATTGGAAGGGGCAAGCGGCGTTCCTGCAAAGCGAATTTCGCCCTCATCCGGTGTTTCCAGGCCGGCGATCAGCCGTAGCAAAGTTGACTTCCCACAACCGCTTGGGCCAATTAAGACAGTGGTCTTCTCTGCAACAATGTGCAGGTTGGTGCTATGCAATGCAGTGATTTTTCCATACCGTTTCACAACTTTTTTGAAGTTCAGCATAGAAGCAGTGTCCCGTATTGCGGCCGAGGCCACAAGTTGCCCTGAGAATCGGGGTCGAACCGCAATTAGTCTGGCAACGCCTAGTTCCGCGCCTGAAACGCAAAAAGACGGCTAGTGCGTTTTGGCTCTGGGAGAAATGCCTGATGTGATTCCTGTGAAAGCATTCCAGGTAAAGTGGATATCTCAGAGGATGAATTGGGAATTGTCAGTGACCAAAGAGACGGAGTAGCCCGTTGAATAGAGGGAAATATCAATCCTTAGAGAGCTTCGCCTAACAACTGCGTTGCATACTGAAAATCCGCAGGTTGATGGCTAGGCTGACTGCGAATCGGCTGGGCCGATTCTTGCCCTGCGGGCGGCCTCGCTGCACTCGCCGTCCTGATTCGCTTTGCGAATCGGTCCGTCCCTGGCCACCATTCTCTCTGTTTTGCTGTCGTTCGAACGCCCCCTTTGGGGAGAGTCAACCGTCTGCTATTGTCCAGTCAGCGCGTATGGGGAAAGCCTGTTAACCGCCCTCAACTGCCGCCAGCGGCACTTCATAAACTTCCTCGTTATCAATCGTCACTATCCATGTGTCCCCGTCAAGCTTGGCATTGACCTCACGATTAGTAGCGTTGACGTAGTCGCCCATAAAATTAATTGTGAATTGTTCGCCCCGCTGGTTTTGCACGACGATCGATGCCTGTCCGCCGTGCATGCGCAGGATACCGGCAGGGCAGCTACCAGATTCCGCGTCACTGGTGGCACGACAGCGCAGACGTGTAGTCGCGTCGTAGTCCCGGGTTGTGAACGGCGCCGTTGCGTTGTCCTCGTCGGACTGCGGTTCCAGAGCCGACGTATCCCAGTAGACATACACACTATGGTTCTTGAAACGAAAAATCTGTCCCTGGTCACCCAGTCCGCTCTGGCGGTAGACAGCTTGGCCGTGCTGATCGCGAAAATTACCGGGTCTGTCTCCCAGTGGAGAAAGCTCGTGGGTGACCCCGTCATCCCGGCTAATGGTTATATAGCCCTGGCGCTGACTGAAAGTGCATGGAACCATTCTGCTGATATGGTCGGAACCCAGTGGATAAACGTCACAACGAGCCTTGGTACTATCCGCCGTCGCTGTTGTCGCATGAAGCATTGCCAGGATGATTGCAAAGACTGCCAGAATTTTCATTAAATCAGAACCTTATCTGTGTTCACCCAAACACGCGATGTTCACGGTTTCGGTTTCGGTTTCGGTTTCGGTTTCGCCTTCGAGTCTACGGCCGCGTTTGAGCTCGCCAACGAATACTCAGCGCGCATCGCCTTGGCGACTCACCTATGTAGCCCTCACAACGCCAGTATTTCGTCGACTACCCGCGGATAGCACCGTCCAATCGTAGCAAATTGTTTCCGGTGCGCCGAGGTGTACGACAGTCACCAATGCGGTTGCTACGATGCAACCGTTGCGCAATCAGCGATTGCGCATGAGGACCACTGCGCCGGTCACGATGTTCTCTGTTCCGGGCTCAAAAGTCCGACTTCCCGCGGCAGTGTCGAATTGATTTCGACCGCCCCTATCGGCATAATTCGCGGCTGTCTCGAAGACCCTCCTTCCACCCAAACCTGTCGAGAGTACCCCGAATGCAAAGAACCTCGCTCAATTCTATTCGCTCGCTATTTGCAGTAATCGCGCTTGCCCTCGGTTCCACGTACGCGGTGGCCCAGGACTGCGCCGATGATCACGAGCCCGTGACTGACGCAGATGCGACGGTACCGGTGCCAGTTCTTTCTTACCGTCTCGAACCCCTGACAAAATGCGAACTCGAAGTCGAGGCGCAGGCCTGGCAGGCTCTGTTGCGAGCCAAGGTCGCCGAAATCAGCGACGCCGGGGTGGCGGAGTATTTCAAAAAGGAGGAGATCAAGACCGTCCAGCAGGCGGAATCGGCACTTCAAGAGGCCAAAGAGGCCGCCGCTGCATCTGACCAGGAGGCTGCGCGGCAAGCCGCGATGCAGGCCAGGGAATCATTGCAGGAAGCAAAGGAAGCAGAAGCAAAGTCCGTGCAGGATGATGCTGTGCAAAGCGCGATCAAAGCGGCCGCAGATAATGCCGAAGCGGCTGGTAAAACAGTCCCTGTGGCAGGCGACGCTCCTGAAGACAAGGCGGAGCTGAAGACTGCCCT
>JAPHSC010000330.1 GCA_026193125.1 Gammaproteobacteria bacterium | reverse complement strand
TCCAACCCGGACCTGCCGGCCGACAAGGTGACGTCTGACCTGGGCGACGATGCCGTCGACGAGAGTCAGATTCTGCGCTTCACCCTGGATGCCCAGGCCGAACTGGCAGGGGGTTACTCCCTGACCTTGATCACCGGCTACAAGACCTTCGACTACCATTACATCGAAGATTACGATGCCATCGATTTGAGGGTGAACAACTACCTCCAGGATAACAAGGACGACTACTTCAGCCAGGAATTCCGTCTGAACTCACCCACAGACGGTGACGTGTTCTGGTTCGTGGGCGCCAGCTTCTACAAGGAAACCATCGACGGCACCTTTGCTTCGATCTATGACGAGGACGCGCTGTGCTACCGAATCAGCCAGACCGATGCGGACGACTTCGATGGTCCGGTGGATCCGGCCCTGGGTTGCGCTGATCCCAATTTTGCCACGTACTGGGAAGCCGATCCGGCCGACCTCGAAGGCGGCCTGGTCAACAAGCATGAGTACAATTACATCAACGCCGACTACAAAGGCTATGCGGTGTATGCTGACCTGACCTATTCAGCCTCCGAAAAACTGGATGTCACCCTGGGTGCGCGTTACACCTATGACGAGAAGTCGTTCGAGAATTACGTTCCGGATTCAGGCGGCGTGCTGGGCAATAACTTCGGTCTGGAGTTTTCCACGGACGGATACATTCCCGGCAATGAAAGCTGGGATGACTTCACTCCGCGTCTTGCCGCCACCTATGCATTCAGCGACAACGTAACCTTCTACGGCAACATATCCAAGGGCTACAAGTCGGGTGGTTTCGCCACCTTTGGCTTCAACCTGGTGGATGAGGACGAGGACGGCGTAGCGGATCCAGGAACAACTCTGAAGACCTTCGACCCTGAAACCGTTGTCAGCACCGAGCTGGGCATCAAGTATCGCTCGTCGGATCGTACCCTGCAAAGCAACATCTCGTTCTACAACTACGATTACAACAACCTGCAGATGGTCTATTTCTCCAATGGCTCCAGCCAGGTAGCCAACGTAGCCAGTGCAACCGGTCAGGGTGTGGAAATCGATACCCGCTGGTATCCGGTAGAAACGTTCGACATTTACTGGGGCATGGCCTTTAGTGATAGCGAGATCAAGGACGTCAGCCAGGAGTTCATTGACGAAGGTGGTTGCGAGGACTGTGTTGGTAACAAACTCTGGTTTGACCCTGGCTTTACCTCCGCCCTGATCGCCACCTATCACATTCCGCTCAACCAGAGCCGTGAAATGTTTGTGATGTTTGAACACCAGTACGAAGGCAAGAAGTACTCGGGTCCAGACAACTTTGAAAGCGTCGCGGTGCCGGCCTACAATGTCATCAACCTGCGTCTGGGTTACGATTCAGGCGCGGCCTGGAACGCCATGGCCTATGTTGAAAACGTGACCGACGAGTTGTTCTACGAGCGCGGCTGGGAAAATGCCGGCAGGGATAACACCTACGGTTATGGTCTGGTTAATACCATGGTTTGGCCCTCGCGCGGCCGGGTCTTCGGTGTGAAATTCAGCTACGATTTCTAGGGCACAGCAATAGCACGAAGAGTAAGGGCCGGGTCGAGAAATTGACCCGGCCCTTTTTTATACGACTTTCTTTTTTCTATACGAAATATTCCCTGGATCTGCGGGCCAGGCAGACCTGCCAATCAGGCTGGGCTCGTATAGCGCGCTGCCGCTTCCCGCAACAGGCCGGCCACTTGTTTGCGCAATGAATCCGGCGCCAGCACCTCTACATCGGGTCCATACTTCATGATATCCATGCACAGTTCACGGGCATCGCTATACGGCACTTTCAGGACATAGTATCCATCCAGTTCAAGAGCGCCTTCCTGGGCCGGATGCCATTGTTCCCTCGAGACCCAGCGCGCTCTTTTTGGGTTGAAGCGCAACACCGCCGTCTCTGTCTTTGCTCCGGAAAATATTCCGAACCCTGAGCCCAGCACTTCGTCCAGGGTCTCCTCCTTGATATCCATGGCGGGCTTGTTCAGTACCGTGGCTGACTCAATCGCATCTACCGAAAACGTCCTCAAGGCCTTGCGCAAGTGACACCAGCCATCCAGGTACCAGTTGTCACGATAATGCACCAGACGTTGTGGTGAAATATCCCGTACCAGGCTATCCCCTTCCTGCCGCCGATGATGCTCCAGGCGCAAACGGCGACGTGACAACAAGGCGGTGGCGCAGGTCTGGAAATGGCGAGGTTCTACCTGCCGGGCGCCCTGGCTCAATACCCGTATACGTCGCGTCAACTCGTCCGGTGAACGGTCACCCTCCGTCAGAATTTGCCGAATACGGCTTCTCAGCGGCCTGACCTGCGGACCCAGCAAGCCTGGCTGCAGGGTGTCCAGCAGCTGTTCCATGGCCAGCAAGGCATAGATTTCCTCCGAGCTGAACCATAATCCCGGTAGTTGGAAAGTCGCGTGAGCCGGATCCATTTCGTCCAGGCGGTAACCACCCAGTTCCCTGTCCCAGATCAGGGGCATGGACATACGATCCCTGAGGTACTCCAGGTCCCGCTTGAAGGTGGCCAGGGATATTTCCATGTCCTCGAGAAACACTTCCCTGGGGACGACTCGCCTCTGGGCCAGGAGTTTCTGGATACGGTAAAACCGTTCAGTTCGATTCATAAAAACTCCTGAGCCGTATCAACCGGGCACCGCCGTGCCGAACCATTCATCGGCACTACCGGGCTGCCCCTGCACTGCCGCTCAATCGGTAATAGCGCTTCCCTCGTTGCCTGACGCCTCCTTCTCGGCGCACTCGGGCGTGGCCTTCTCGGCTTCATCCACGCAGGAAGGTTTTTTCCCGTATTCGACCAGCAAGGCATTCATCTCTTGCGCCGACAGCTTTCTTACGGAACCGACAACGCAGGTTTGCTTGCGTCCCATGTCCTTATAGATCACGCGTTCGCCTGCGTATCCGCAAAGCATTCCTCGAGTATTGAAGGCTATGGTGTTGGCCAATTTTAGATTCAGGCAGCCGCCCAAAATCTCCACCTTGTATGGGCTGCGTCGATCGGGCGCCCACACGATGAGATTGTTATCGTCCAGGACCTCGAAATTGTGAATGGTGCGTGCAAACAGGCACTTTTGGGTACCCTCTGATTCTCCCGCGCCGGCAGCCGGATCATCCGTAACCGAGGCACAGGACGCCAGGAACGAAAGACACAACCAAAGGAGCAAGAAAATGCCTTGCATGTTCCCCATCACTCAATCCTCCGTGTAAGACCTTGTCTCCGGATCGCGGAATCCCTCCGCGCGCCTGATTTGTTCCTCAATGTGACCGCCTTGTGTAGTGGCCGGGTATTCCGGAACACGCCCTGCCTCTACAAACTGCGGCAGGGGAGCCACTGGGCAATCACCATCAAGGGCGTTAAACAGGATAATGGAAAAGCGTTGCCAGGGGGTAATTCCCACCCGGTGTCCAGTGGCTGGCCACTGCCCGTTGCTCAATCGCTCAAGCATATCACCGAGGATAACCGTGTATTGGCCGATGTTGGCTGGCGCCTGCCACCATCGCCCCGCATTATCCGTAAGTTCGAGCCCGGGAGCCGTCTGGTACATGATCGTGAAACACTCAAAATCCGTGTGCGCAGCAATTCCCACGTTGGACCGGTCAGAAACCCGCCGTTGCCCCGGATAATTAAGCAGGCGCATGGTGCTGGGCGCATGCCGGGTGGCGCGCGTGACAAAAAACTCCCTTGGCAGACCCATC
>JAPHSC010000398.1 GCA_026193125.1 Gammaproteobacteria bacterium | reverse complement strand
TGCACGTTGCGGTCGTACTGCTCGGGGGTGAGGATCTGCTCCAGCAGGGCCCCCAGTTGCACCTCGCCCCAGGTGCCACGGGATTTCACATTGGTGAGCACCTTCTTCAGGTCGCCCACACCGGTGGCCAGGTTACGCATCTCGCCCAGCCCCTGCTGCACCGCTTCCAGGCGCTCGGAGACCAGCTTGAAGGACTCGCCCAGGCGCTTCTCCAGCGTCCCCTGCAGCTTCTCGTCCACCGTGTGCCGCATCTGCTCCAGCTTTTTCTCGTTGCCTTCCTGCAGTTCCTTCAGGCGGGCATCGATGAGCAGACGGGTCTTGTCGATGGCCGCCGTATTGGACTCGGACATCTCCTTGATCCGGGAGGCCACGTCCGCCAGCTTGTCGGTCTGGGTCTTGCCCAGCTGGCCCAGGATCAGCAGCAGGCGTTCAAAACCGTCCTTCTGCGAGGCAGCCAGTTCGGCCCGCAGCTCCCTGGCCGCAGAGACCGCATCCTCACGCTGGGTACGCAGATCCTTGCCCAGGGCCTCGATGGCGTCACGGGTGGCCTTGCCCGACTGGCGCACCAGCACCACGATCAGCAGGACCAGGTTGAGCCCGGCGACGGCGGCGAGAGCAAAAAGGATTTGTTGGTCAGTCATGGATGTACCGGTGAAATCGCGAAATTGGGCAGCCTATGCCGGGCCAGTATATCCCGGCTCGTGGCTCATTGGGTGAGCCGGGGCCAATCCGCTCTTCATATCCCTACACAAAGAACGCGGCGGTACGCTCAATGACCCAGAACACCGCGAGACTGCCGATGACATAGGCCGGCGCGGCCGAGGCCACCTGCAACCGGGGCAGTTTCACACGCCTTGCCACCTGGCGCAGCAGCCACATGGTGGCCAGCACAGCGGCGATGAACAGCAACTGGCCCGCTTCCACCCCGACATTGAAGAAAAGCAGCGCCATGGGCACCTCGGTCTGGGGCAGACCCACCTGGGTCAGGGCGCTGGCAAAACCAAAGCCGTGCAGTAAGCCGAAGGTGAACGCGACGATCCACGGGTACCTGGCGGTCAGTCCCGGGTGGCCCTGTCGGCCATGAATAATCTCCGCCGCCACAAACGCGATACTCAACGCGATGACTGCCTCGGTGGGTGGGCCGGGTATGTGCACCCAACCCAGGGTCGCGCCGGCCAGGGTAATGCTGTGGGCCACGGTAAAGGCGGTAACGGTGGCGATGAGCCTGCGGGTGCCCTCGACCAGAAGCAGCAATGCAAACACAAACAGCAGGTGGTCGATACCCATCAGGATATGCTCTACCCCGAAAGCGAAATAGGTTCTCACCACTTCCAGCCTGTCCGGCTGGGCGGGTATCACGAAGGTGGTACTGGTAGGCGTCAGCCGCTGGGTGGTGTTGACGCCATTGGCAAAGTCCACGCGTACCAGCACGTCGGTGGAGGTTTGATCCAGACCGGCGATGGAAATCTCCCCGCCTGCCAGACCACCCTCACAGGTGGTGGTCCAGCGCGAATAGTAGGCATTACCGTCCCAGTCCAGTTGCCCCACGGCCCGGGGATCGCAGTTCACCGGAAGCCTGGCGTCGATAGGCATGGGCTTGCCGGCCACCGCCGGCTTTTTCCAGACCACGGCGAACAGGTGCTGGTCGATTTCGCGAAGCTCCAGGTAGCCGGGCTCCAGCGCATGACCATGAGCAAGGGGGCCGAGGAACATGCTGCCCAGTGCGATGCTCAGCCACAGCGCCATCCGTCTCGCCCTGCCCACTAATTCACACTCGATGTGGAAGAATCCGGAAACACGATCTCGTAGCGCCCGCGTAACCGGGTATACACCGCATCACGCAACTCATTCGCCTTCAGTGCACGCCAGTCCAGCAGCACCGTCTCACGCACCTCATCCAGTGGCCGATCACCGGCCGGCAGTGCCTCGCTGACCCGGGCCAGGTGTACACCAAACCCCGATTGCAGCGGACCGGTCCATTCACCCACCGGGGCCCGCTCCAGGGCCGCGAAGAACCCCGCTCCGAATTGCCTGTCCACCGCATTGGGTTCGGACAGGGTCATGCGTTCAGGCAGGTACAACCGTTCGCCCAGGGCGCTGGTATCGATGCCCGGCTCGGATCGCAATTTCGCCAGTACCGTGGCAACAGATTCAGCGCTCGGGGTCTCACCAAGAAAAACCTGTTCGAAGGCGACGGCCGGCGGGGTCCGATAACTGCGCTGGTTGGCCTGGTAATACGCCTCAAGTTCCCCCGGTGCAGGCTCCAGGAGATCCGCACCGCTGTCGGTCAGGAATTCCAGTTTCTGCTGCATACGTCGCCGGATGATCGCATCGTCGCCGTCCAGGCCCAGGGCCAGGGCTTCCCGGTAGTAGACTTCCTCCCGGATAAAGCCCTCGACCAGGCCCAGCAGTTCATCCTCGGTGGGCAGGCGCCCGCGGGTAGCCTCGAACCTGTTGGTCAGCTGGGTGATGCGCTGGGGCTCGACAACAATCCTGTCCCGTGGCGCCGGGGCCGGAGCCGACACCGCCGCGTACAGAACGTATAACAGGCCGCCGATGGCCAGGAAATGAATAAGGGGCTCCCGCAGGAACCGCTTGATGTGCGTTATAAGCCTCCCCACTCGCAACTACGGCGTGTACCAGATCGGCGAGGTGTAGGCGCGTTCCTGGAGGGTCAACTTCGCTTCCTTGGGAATTTCCGCACCCAGGCGAACCTTGTCGTACAGCACCCACCTGGGAGTCGGAATCTCGATGACCCGGGCGTAGTAGAAGGCCTTCTGACTAGCATCGAATTCCGGGTCGGTCCACACCCTGGCCAGTTCCGAGGCACCGATGGTGTTGGTCCAGCTCGCCGCATCCAGGTCCACCGTGTTGCCCACCGGTGGCAGCTTGCCCTCGGCATTGGGCTCACGCTCCCCTGACCAGGCCACGTCATAGACCTGCTCGTGGGTCTTGCCCTTGGCATCCAGCCAGCCC
>JAPHSC010000380.1 GCA_026193125.1 Gammaproteobacteria bacterium | reverse complement strand
GCTTTACGCAAGCCCGCAAGGGCCGCGTCGCGATCACCGGCCGCCGCGGCGATTCTGGCCGCCATGAAAGGCAGATCCCAGACATCAAAGGTGGCCTGGACATCGGCGATGACGGTGGCTGAGGTATTGGCCAGCGCCGTGGCCTGGGCAGGGTTGCCGGCGGTCCTCAACGCGTAAATACATGGGGGCAATATGCCGAGGGCCTCCTTCTCGATCGTTGTCGGTGGATTCTCCTGACCCCAGAACTGGCGACACAGGGTCAGCGTTCCCTCTGGCTGGCCGGCAAACATCTCGGCGAATGCCGCATTGATGATGGCACCCTTGTCGGCGGGTCGCTTCGCCACCATCTCACGCGTAATTTTCAGCGCCGCTGCATGCTCGCCGCGCAAATAGAGCAATAATGCTTCCAGGCCCGCGGTCCCGCTGTACTCAGGGCTGATCTTGCGGGCTCGCCGAATATATTTTTCCGCGGTGTCCAAATCGCCCAGCGCCAGGAATGCATTGCCCAGGTTCTCCAGGGTCTGGTTGTCATTTGGATCCAGTTCCAGCGCACGCAGATTACCCTGGATCCATCCATAGGCATCCCCGGCAGTAATGGCGTTTTGCGCCAGCAAACGCTGGGCGCCGGGCCAGGTCGGATCCAGCTGCAGTAATTCCTCGGTGCGCTGGCGCGCCTCTTCCGTGTGGCCCGCGACCATCAGGATGTTCGCCAGGTTCAGGAGCACTACACCGGAGAGTGGGTCCAGCGCGTAAGCCGTGCGCAGATGCTGCAAGGTTCCATCCAGATCCGACAGTCCAAGCTGACCACCCAGCCACATGTGGGCAAGGCTGTTGTTGGGGTTCAATTCCAGGGCCTTCTCGTACAGCGCGACGATGTCTTTCGTTTCTCCGCCCAGCTGGGTTAACAGCAGTCCCTTGGAGGCATAGGCCTCACCCAGGTCCGGATCCAGTCGCAAGGCATTCTCGATTGCCCGCTCGGCATCGTCTTGCATATCGCTGATGGGTTTGTAGCCATAGCTGGACATAATGCTCTGGGCATCCGCGATCCCTGTCCATGCCCTGGAAAATCCAGGATCCAGTGCTACCGCTTCCCGAAAGGCCGCCAGCGCCAGTTCCAGTCCTTGTTGAGTTCGCTTTTCCAGTTGGTGACGGCCGCGCAGGTACAACTGGTAGGCCTGCAGGTTGTCCGTCGGACGTCTGTCCAGCACGGCCTCATCCTGGCTGGCCAGCAGGGTTTTCTTCAGCGCGCCGACTACCTGTCGCGCGATGTCGTCCTGAATGCTGAAAATATCATCCAGTTTGCGATCATAGCTGGCGGACCACAGGTGGTAGCCGTCTTGCACGCTAATCAGCTGCGCAGTGACCCTGACCTGGTCACCCGACTTGCGCACGCTGCCTTCAAGCACGGTACCCACGTTCAGGGTCTGACCAATTTCCTTGAGATTCTGGTTTTGCCCCTTGAAAGTGAACGACGACGTGCGCCCGGCAACCTTGAAACCTTCGATCTGGGCCAGCACATTGAGCAATTCCTCCGACAGGCCATCGGCAAAATAGTCATTCTCCGGGTCCGAACTCATATTGACGAAAGGCAGTACCGCGATGGAGGTTGCGGGCGGCAAGGTGGGACCGCCATTCGCGGCGGTATCGATGGAATATCCCGGCGGAATGGACGGCACAACTGCCGTGGAGGCCGTGGCCGGCTCAAGTTGGGCGTCCCCCGGCCGGGACGCAAAATTCGCCAGCAGCAGCAAGACGGCAATAGCCAGCAACAGCCCGACAGCCAGGTTGAATTTCCGGGCCGAGCCCGCAGGTGTGCTGCGGTCCGGCGGCAACTCACTTTCGCGCTTGATTCCTTCCGGCGTGAGTTCGAACACCCATGAGAAAACCAGCACCAGGGGAAAGCCCAGTACCAGCAGAAAGGCAACTAATCGCAATGTCCAGTCCGGCAAACTGAGCAGACCGGCGAGCACGTCCGCGACTTGCAGGATCACCCATCCACCCACCGCGTAAAGCAGGCCGACGCGCACCACGTTTCTTCTTTTTAGTTCGTCAAAAAGGCTCAATTTCGTACCACAACTTGCGTAGGGTTAATCACATCATGGGCAAATTCGAACGCATGTCAAACCCGAATATTCCATTTTCTCGAATTTACTACGGCCGGGTTTTCACCTGTCTGCCACGTCATGTCACGTTTGAGTGTCTTCGGCGGGGGAAGTTCCCTTGTCCGTAATTAATGGCGGAGCATCCGGTAATGCATCATGAAATGCCAGGGCGAAAATATCCCACACGGTCAGGAACAGGCCCGCAATCACCGGGCCGACGATGATGCCTGCCGCCCCGAACATCCCCAGCCCACCCAGGGTGCTGAGGAGGATCAGCAAGTCTGGCATCTTGGTGTCCCCGCCCACCAATTTTGGGCGCAACACATTGTCCACCGAGCCGACCACCAGGGCGCACCAGATCAGTAGACCGGCTCCGGCCGTTGTCTCGCCGGTGGCCAACAAGAAGATACCTGCGGGTAACCAGATCAGGGCGGCCCCAATACCGGGTATCACCGACAACACTCCCATGATGGTTCCCCAGAATGCGGCTCCTTCCAGACCTGCCACTGCGAAAGCGCCCCCGGCCAGCACGCCTTGCAGCGCGCCAATAATGAAAGTGCCCTTGAGGGTTGCACGTGTGATGGACACACCTTTCTCGAAAATCAGTTCCTTGTTCTTTTTGGACAGTGGGGCGTAGCCGAACAGCGTGCGGGTAATCGCGGGTCCGTCTACCAGGAAGAAGAACATGGCGTAGAGCATGATAAACAAGTTCAGGAAGAACATGACTGTGCCCTGGGTGACCGTCGACAAACTGCTTACCATCAGGTTACCGAGCTTTGCAGCCACTTGGCCCGCCTTGGCAAGAATCTGTTCCCTGTGGGACTCGATGAAATCGATGAACGGGACCCATTGGGGTAACTGCCAGTCGCCGGGACCGGCCTGCACCCGCTGTTCCACCCAGGGCCGCAGCATCTCGGTGACCTTCACCGCCTGGCCGACCACAACTCCCATTAATCCCACCAGGGGTATCACTACCACAAGCAGGACGATCAACAGGGTCAGGGCCGCGGCCAGATTGCGTCGCCCGCCCAGGTAGCGATCCAGCAAGCGGAACAACGGGTTGGTCATACCACTGAACACGGCGGCCAGCAGCAGTGTTACCAGGAACGCGCCGATCATGTCGAAAAAAAGCACACTGACCAGCACGACCAGCGCCAATACGTACAGTTTTCTGAAGTTGTCTTTGTCCAGCAGGTTGCCGTTCATGCATGCTTCCTTGATCGGTCAATTCAATTACTTGGGGTTTGCCAGCTCTTCACTCTATCGCGGTCCCGGTCCCGGATCAGCAGTCCCCACGCTTCACGCCTGATTCTGTTGCGGGCCATTGTGCCCAAGTCTGTGCAGAAGGGCATCCTCCATTTGCAGAGCGTGGTATATAGTGGCTCTGCCAACACACTCAACAACCATTATCCGCAAGGAAAGCCTTGATGCCCAAGAGTTTGATAAAAAGGGTTGCCGGATTGCTTGGCCTGGTGGTCTTGTCCGGCCCGTTGTCGGCCGCTGAAACCGATGACACCTGGTCGCTGGAATTTGTACCTTACCTTTGGGCAGCCAGCATACAGGGCACTACCGC
>JAPHSC010000176.1 GCA_026193125.1 Gammaproteobacteria bacterium | reverse complement strand
GAGAAAGTCCAGACCCCAAATGCGCTGGTCGCAGCAGCGAAAGCTGTAGTGGGTAAGAAAATCCCTCGGGGGCAACTCCATGCCGGTTCGATTCCGGCCCCGGGCACCATCCTTCGTCGTGCTGATCCAGCAACGGCCGGCAACAGCCGATCGCCGCGGCCCCGACGGGGTCGCTTTGCTGTCGCTTCAAGACTACGGACCAGCCAGGCAATCATCAATACTTGAGAAAGCCAGGGTAGTCAGGGCACGACAAATTGCTGGGTACTCCGGTTCCCAGCACCCTCAGCCCGCCACAGCGCAAACAATGCAGCCAGGCGGCTCACAGCATTGGCGGCGCCCGGTTCAATGCCAAACACCACCAGATTGATATACGGCATGCTGGGCTGGTCTGTGGCGCGAAAGACGCTGATAAAGGCCGATGAGGCCGTTGCCTCTCCACAACGCGAGTCGCCACCGGCTGCGCTACCCGCCTGCAGCGCAACCAATGCCTGTTCGGCCAGTTCAAGATCAGAACTGGTCTTTCCCTGCAGGATATTGAAGGCAGCAGAGACAATTTTCTCGCTCACCATGGTGTTGGCTTGCACACTGATTCCGGGGCTGCTTTTTGCGCCTCGCCAAGCGCTGGTTTCGTCACCCGTGTAGGTGACGGGTTCCTGCCATTCGGCGAAGGACAGTAGCGCGTATTGTTGCTCGTCGACATCCGGGATAAATGTTGAATCGATAATGTGCGCAAGGATCGTTTTCAGTGGCAGGCCGGCGGCGATCTGCTCGGACGCATAAGCCCTGGCCTGCTCGCTGCTGGCCGCCTGCACGATGGCTACGCCCTTGCCGGGTACAACGCTGGCAATCCCGTAGACCATAAAAGAACAGGAAGCACCTGCCACTACGATACTTTTGCTGTCGTCCTCCAGCTTGACTACTGACCAGGTGGCCTCGCTGGCCGTGGGCAGGAAAAGCAAGATCAACAAGAGGCTGGGCAAGCGGTGCGCCATGTGGATTCTCTCCGGGCAAATACTGCCCATGGGGGGTGATCCCGGTGTTTGACCGCGGCTACGCAAAATAATTCCGCTATGTTGATGCGCGAGTCCGAAAATCCCCCGCAGAACGTCAGGGGACGTGGAAAGACCCTGGCAGAGTTTCCACCTGATGTGGACAGTGGGCCAGGCCCGCTAGTATTTCAGGTACTTCCGGCTAGTAGACGACAAACACCCATGGCAGAGCCACTAGCCACCACCAAAATTCGGCGGTCCCAAGGAAGGCTCCAAACAGGCTAACGAGCTTTTCTTCTGTCTGGCCTGCGAGCACATGGCCGGCATAGGAGATCACCGGTCCGGGCACCAACACGAAAACCCAGGCCAGAAAAAAATGAGCGTACTTCACTTTGCGTTCTCCGGGCAGTTTCCCCCGCAGGGGCTACAGTAATATTTGGTGAATATTCTGAACCGGAATTTTGTTTACGCAAGGGGGTAGGGCATAAATATTTGTACCTATAGCGGCGGCTCCGAAAGCCTTTCCGGACCGGGACTCGTGAGCCCCGCGAACAGGGTTTGCAAGCGGCCACTGATTGGCTCTAACGAACATGGGCTGGTATCACCCAGCCCATGTTTTGGTCTCGCTCCCGGCGCATCGGGAGTACGCGCTAGTCGGTGCCTGTCGAAGTTGGGGCTGCGACCGCCGCCCTGGGTTCCTTCCAACGCATGGCTGAGATCTCACCCTGCCTGGCATAGTCGGCTGCCTCGCCCAGCACCATGGCTGCCTCCTGCGGCGCATGGAACCCCATGGAATTCTCTGCCGCAATAAAGTCCAGACGCCACTGAGCCTTGCGTTGCAATTCCAGGGCCTCAGCCAACTGCTCGTCCGTGGCTCCCTCTGCCTTGGCTGCGACTACCGCATCCAGCAAACCCATCAGGGCCTGGCCGCCTCGCTGCAGCAGGTCGAAGTTGCGTTGCTGAATCTGGTCCACCCGATCCGCCATTTCCTGCTCGGATTCACGGTGACAGGTCTGGCAGGCGCGGGAGATGTTTAGCAAGGGACTACGTACCCAGTGGTCAGAGGTCTTGCTGGCGCCATC
Source organism: Gammaproteobacteria bacterium (assembly GCA_026193125.1). GTDB lineage: Bacteria > Pseudomonadota > Gammaproteobacteria > Steroidobacterales > BM003 > CAKZML01. Next base: position 6,669 of record JAPHSC010000176.1, on the reverse strand, counting down.
CCTCTGGTAGGGCATGTGGCAGTCGGTGCACGCCACGCCGCTGCGCGCGTGTATGCCCTGGCTCCACAACTCGAATTCAGGATGCTGTGCCTTGAGCACTGAAGCTCCGGTTTCCTTGTGCTTGTAATCAAAGAATCGCCTGCCGTCACTGAACGTCGTCTTGTTCCAGAATGCTTCTACGTTGTTCGCTGTCAGACCCTCTCCCCAGGGAAAGGTCAGCGGCATTTCACTTGAGCAATAGTATTCCACATGACACTGGCCACATACGTAGCTGCGCATCTCAGTACGAGTGCCGTCAAGGTTGGGGTCATAGGGCTTGCTGCGGTCTCCTTCCCGCCATTGTTGGATCGACGGCAGGTGGGGAACCGGCGCGTCACCCGCGGCAAGAATCTGGATACCATTGATAAATCCGGGGCGGGTGACCCGCAAGCCCATGGTATTGGGGTCGTGGCAGTCCACGCAGGAAACCGGGTGGCCATTGCCCATATTGTGCAGTTCGGCGTTCAAGTCCTCGTAGGACCACTTGTAGGTCTCCATGAAACCCGCCATAGCATCGCCTTTACCCAATTTGCGATAAAGGGGCATGACTGAGCCGTGACAATGCAGGCACGAACCGGACTGGGGCTTGGTCAGCCGCTGGGTGTTTTCCTGATCCTGGAGCATGTACGCATGGCCACGCCGATCCCTGTAATCGATAGAAAAGGCGTAGCCCAGGAACATACGCTTGAGCCACGGGTCACGCTCGATCTTTTCCTCCGGCAGGGCTTCGCTGCCACCGTGCCCGCCAAAGCGTGTACGCGTGGCCAGCGCCGTGCGCTTGTATGAGTCGTACTGCCTGGGCCAGTTAATGCCCCACTGGGCAGGATCTGTCGTGTCCTCGGTAACTTCAACCAATCTCACGAACGGTTGCCTGGCCTCGTTCTTGCGCTCAAAGACATTAACCAGCAGGGCAGTAACCGCCGCTGTCGCTACCGCGACGATGGCTATGCCTGCAATGATGCCCAGCGTCGACCAACCACGTTCTATTGTTCTCATAACTGCGCTTCCTCTGCCGAATCGTAATCTTCGGGACCGCCCAGCCCCGTGGTTTCCCCATGCCCAACTGTCACGTGGCAATGCACGCACCGCACCTCGTCCGGCTTCCCGTTGACGCCCAGCACCATTTCATGAATCGCATCCTCGTGGCAGCTGATGCAGCTATCCTGGAGGATCCGGGCGCTCTTGTCCGTCATGATGATGGGTTCGTGAAAATTCTGGAGGGTAAAGGCTTTCGAGTGATTCCAGCCGTTTTCGCCCTTGGCCAGATACTTGCCGACAAATCCATGCGGAAGATGACAATCCACACAGCCCGCCACGTTGTGGTGGCTGGACTTCTGCCAGGATTCGTACTGGGGATTCATGATGTGGCAGTTGGCACAGACCTTGGGATCGGTGCTCATGTAGGACAGACCCTTGGCATAAAGGAAGGTGTAGCTACCTACGCCCAGGCCTATACCCAAACTACCTACAAGTAGCCACACAATGACGGACTTGCCGTTACGGCCGGTCTGACTTGTCATGCTAAACAATCACTGCCACAAGACTCTTCCTCTATCTAGATGGTAAGGATAACTGGCCAGTTGTTTACCAGCACTGCGGATACTACCTACATTGCTGCCGGCTCGAAAAATGGGTTTAGGCAGGGCATGCGGGCGGTGTGATAACAGTTAAAATATGTGTGTCTGTTTGTCGAGGCGAATTCTTGTCCAAGGAAGGAATCTGGTGCCATCGTAGTTAGGTTTTGACCGATCACCCAAACTACCGCGTGTTCGATCATCCCCCTCCGACTCTGGTGACACTCGCCCGGGAGCGCGGGCAATCAATTCAGAACTTTCGACCCGACAAGCCACGCATCCTGAAAGGTAGCAAAGAATCAGCCAATGAGTTTGCAGTGACTGCGTTTCTCGGGCTCTCGGCTGGCTATTATCTCAGGCGAATGGTTTTTCGCTACAATAGCCAGTACTTTCTTCAAACCCGCGCGTAATGTTAGCGCAAGCAATGGCAATATTTGTATGAAGTTGACAGACCTATTCAGCCGCGATAGATCACAAAAAAAGACGGCGGTGGCTGCCAAAGACGAATTACCCAGTGACGCGAAATCGGAACAACTCGAAATGAGACAGAATACCAGCAATGATGAGCGTCTTGCGGCAGCCAAAGAGCGGCACAAACAGGGGGGGATCACTGAAGCAGAAGCGGTCTATCGGAATATTTTAGAGATTGACCCTGAACACGCGGACGCCCGGCACATGGTCGGCATAGTCTGCCTGGGCCGTGGCGAGGCATCGGAGGCAGAACAGCATTTTCGCCAGGCAATCGCCCTGGATGATAAACAATCTGTCTACTACTCCAACCTCGGCAGTGCGCTAGGGGCACAAAATCGTACCGCAGAGGCCTTGGACTGTTTTACGCGGGCTCTCGATCTGAATCCCGAGAATTTGGGCGCTTTAAGCAACGCGGCAACCGCGCTTTTGTCCATCGGACGTGCGAATGAAGCCAAACCCTTGTGCTTGAAAATACTGGCTATGCAGCCCGACAATGTAGGTGCTCGACTGAATTTGGCGGCCGCTTATATCGAAGAGCATGAAATTCATGCTGGAATAACAGTCTTGCGTGAGGGCCTGGCGATTCAGCCACATAACGTTGACTTGCTATTTCAATTAGCCAGTGCGCTGGAATTTGTCAATCAGCTTGATGAAGCGTCAGCAGTTATTGAAAAGCTTGAAGCGCTAGAGTCCGGGTTGGCACGTGTCTCTCTACTCTCGGGATTAGTTGCCAGACGCCAAGGTAATTTCGATATCGCTGAAGCACGCCTGCAGCTGGCTATCGAGCAAGGTCTTTCTGAAGGAGAAAAAACCGAAGCGTTCAACCAGCTTGGACTGACCCTGGACGCCGCTGGACGGGCTCACGAAGCCTTTGCGGCCTTTCAGCAATCCAACCAGGCAATGCGACGCGTTGTTGGGGAGAAGGCGGCAGATGGGTCAGGTTATCTAAGGGATGTTGCTGCGATAAGAAATTATTTTACGCAGGAAAAAATTGCTGCCCTTGGTGACGCTCGCGCGGCAGACGGCGACCCCCAACCAGTCTTTTTTGTAGGCTTTCCACGCTCGGGCACCACCTTGATGGAACAAGTATTCATGGCCCATCCCAAGCTGATTACCACTGAAGAGCATTCACCTCTTTCAGCGGTGGTACGGGAAGTGCGTCGTTCTTTGGGAGGATACCCTCAAGGGCTGAGTAATCTGACTGCAGATAATCTGACTCGACTCAGGCAATATTTTTATGGCTTTTGCCTGGATGCATTTGGTGAGCTCGGAGACAAGCAACTGGTTGACAAGTTACCCCTGAATATCGTGCATTTGGGTCTGGCCAAATCGCTTTTTCCTCAAGCCAAGATCGTTGTCGCTTTGCGAGATCCTCGGGATGCCTGTGTCAGCTGTTTTATGCAGAAATTCAGGATTAATGATGCAATGGCCAACTTTCTTGATCTGCACACAACCGGGTTGACCTATCAAGCAGTGATGGGTTTGTGGTTGCACTATCGTTCTTATCTTGGCGATTCGTGGCTGGAGTATCGCTACGAGAGCCTGGTTGAAAATTTTGACGAAACCGTAACCGAAGTGCTCGACTTTATTGGCGTTGGGTGGCATGAGGACATTGCGCATTATCGGCAGGCAGCCAAAAAGCGTGTAATCACTACACCGAGCTACCGCGATGTTACAGGTCCGGTTAACAGTCGTGCGCTGGATCGCTGGCGGCGCTATGAGCAAGAATTAGCCCCCATTTTGCCTTTACTGGAACCGTTCGTCGACGTCTTTGGTTACAGTAAATAGCGGGGATGCACCGGGTGCCTGGAGATACAAAAGGGCGTAGGTAATCGAGGTAGTGGAGATCATGTGCCCGCGGCCTTAAAGATGATGCGGGGGAAGGTCACCGAGACAATCCGAAATGGTGGCTACGCGAGTGATCTCGACCAGGAAGCAGTTCTTAGCCTGGATCTTCGGCCAGTCCAGGGGCCTGGAGATTCAACGAATGTGGTCCTCGCCGGCGACTGCTAGGTCCAAAATGGCGCAAGTTCAGCACGCTGTGCCGAACGGACAGCTGGGGGCAATGGCTTTTTGGAGAGAAAACAGGTACTTGAGAATGGAGGCTAGGGTCGGAATCGAACCGGCGTTCACGGCTTTGCAGGCCGCTGCATAACCACTCTGCCACCTAGCCATGCTCAAGCGAGGCGAGAATTTAACACACTCTGGATTTAAAATCAGGGTCTCATTGGCTTGCCGTCGGAAAAACTTCAATCTATTTGGGCGTCCTGGACCCGACGCTGCCTTCCCGGTACAGCACCACACAGGCTCTAAGCCTGTTCTTGCCAAAGCTGGACATGCGCTCAAACTGTTCGCGTAGCACCGGTAGATTGGCGTTATCTGTCGCCGTTCGCAGATACTTGGGGTCCGCATCCGGATCGTTGATATAGACGAAACGGTCGTCCAGGCCGACAATCACCACCCAGTGCGGCACCTTGCTGTTACCGAAACGGTAGGTACTGACCAGGACCATCGGCACCCAGCCCTTTTTCAGCATTTTCTCCAATTTTTGCAAGCTCGCAGCCCCATAACTCACAGGTATTCCGGCTTCCTGCACCTGGCGACGGAAATCCTCGTGGACTACCCGCAACACCGCTTTCTTTTCTGCGCTGCGCACACCATCCAGGAACAGCGGTCCCTTGTCACTGATAAAAGCCTGCACCCCGAAACCCCGCCGGTGGGCGGCGAGCGCCAGCCCGTGTGGGCCGCAGCCACCGTGGCCGGACATCATGAATATGGTGGTGGACTCCCGCCACAGTTGCAGTTCCCTGGTGCGGTCCATGGGACTTGCCTTGTCCAGGCTGCGCATGGCCATCATCAGGCACGAGGGGCCACAGGTGAAAGGTGTAGTCTGGGCGTAATAGGGTACCTTGAGCGAGGTTTCCTCGGGCTTTTCGAAAAGCACCCGCTTTTCATAGCGCAGGGCATCGCTTTGATCGCCGTAATATTGTCGAAACAGGCCGAAGCGGTAATAACCCGCCTTCTCATACAAAGCGATAGCGTCTGCATTGTCCGGATGTACCTCCAGACGCATGTACACGCTGCCATTTTCAACTGCCGCTTCCTCGGAGCGACGTAATAACTCCCTGGCCAGCCCCAGACCGCGGCAGGAGGCGTCTATGGCGATGGAATACAGACGCGCCAGCGATGTGCCCTTATGGAACAGCACCAGGGCGTAACCCACCAGTACTCCGCCCATTTCCACCACCAGGAAAAATGCGTGAGCCTTGCGAATCATCCAGGAGAAGTTACGCCGCGTGAGCCGGTCACCAGCGAAAGAACTCTCTTCCAAGGCCACCAGGGCGTCCAGATCGCTGTGAACTGCCAACCTGTACAGGGGCTTGCTGTTTATTGCAGATTCAACCCCCTTTATCTGTGTTTCCGTCACGTCTGAATCTCCGCCGCCAGCCCTTTCAGGGCCATCGATATTACTTGCCGCGAACGAAAGACAACCGCTTCCTGCCAGTCCAGCGCGCGAGGATAAAAATGCTTCTCCATGGCCAGGCGTGCCTGTTCAATCCGTCCGGGATCTAGCGAAGACTCGGCAAGGGCGCGCAGAGCATGGTCCCGTCTAAGCACATCCATCAAATTGCCAAATGGATAACTACCGAACTCGAGGGTCAGGAAACAAACGTTGTCGCCAAAGGCCTGCTGCCAGGCGTAATCAATCAGGCCATGTTTGGGGACAGAGTTAGAAGTGCCCAGGGCCGGCTCGGCTACGTTATCGCCATACCAGCGCCGTGCAATCTCCACTCCCAGACTACCTGGCGGGTGATCACAAATGAGTTCACCATAGCCGAATGGACCCAGGCCGGTGTGCAAGTCGAGTACCGCAATGCGCTCGCGTTTTGCCAGTTCCAGGTCAAGGAACAGTCGCTCCAGCACTTGGCGCGACCAGCTAGGTCCGGTACCACCATAAAACAGACCTATTGGATCAGTGTATTGACCACCGCTCACCGCCCGCTGAAACCGGGTTGCTCCCCAGCTTTGCTCGTAATCGGCGAGACGCCTGCTGGTCATTTCCCATTGCTCAATATTCTCCGGGATCAGCAATCCCCTGACTTCGTCATAGTCCGGGTTACTCGGCAAAGGGCAGGAGAAATCGACGAAGTTGCGGTTCAGGTCCACCCCGTCCTCGTTTACCCGCCGGCACGAAGCGAAGCCGTGAGGATTTACCGCGTGAATATGCAGGATCGCCATGTCTTCCGGCAGACTCGACTGGGAAAAGCCTTTCAAGTGGTCAACCTGGATTGCAGAGCCGGCAAATCCTTCTACACCGTGGACGGCGGACTGTGTCACCATAAGCCGACTTGCATTGCGGTCACCCAGCCAGGCGTAGTCCAGGCTCAAGACCTCGCCTTGCGGGCCGGCACCCGGATGAGGAATGCTCACCCGCTGGCAATTATTGACCAGCTCATCAACTGCCAAGCAAAAGCGGTCCCTGGCCTGGGTGTAATGACTTGAAAATCGTTGTGCGAGCCCGGAAGCATCTGGCAGATGTGACATACCTTGGGGTTGATCCTGTTCTGCTGGTTGGGCCGAACTG
>JAPHSC010000210.1 GCA_026193125.1 Gammaproteobacteria bacterium | reverse complement strand
TACGTAGGTGCAACCGGCCTGGCCACGGCCCCCCATCTTCACTACGAGTACAGGGTCAATGGCGTGCACCGCAACCCGCGCACGGTCAAGTTGCCCCAGGCCAATCCAGTGGCGGCCAAATACCGCGAAGATTTTCTCGCCGAGGCGGACGCCATGATGAGCCAGCTCGATATGGTCCGGCAGACACGCCTGGCCGCCGTGGCGTCAGACTAAAAGGCGGGGCAGTGAACAATTACTATATCGGGCTAATGAGTGGCACCAGCGCAGACGGTGTCGATGCGGTGCTGTGCCGAATTGACGAGGGCGGGATCGAAGTAACCGGTGCTTTGTGCCTGCCACTTCCGAATACCTTGCGCGCTGCGCTGGCCAGGATCATGTCCCGCAGCGAAGCCGTGCTGCTCAAGGATATGGGCGAACTGGACCGGGAGCTGGGCGAGGCCTTTGCCAATGCCGCCAGCGAACTTATGCAAAGCAACAAGCTGACGCCCGCCGAGGTCAGGGCCATTGGGTCTCACGGCCAGACCGTATTCCATAGCCCTGATGGAGACAGGCCATTCACCTGGCAGGCGGGCGACCCCAACATTATCGCAGCCCGAACCGGTGTATTGACCGTTGCCGATTTCCGGCGCAAGGACATTGCACTGGGCGGCCAGGGAGCGCCGCTGGTACCCGCTTTTCACGCCGCCATGTTCAGCAAACAGGGAGCCTCACGCGCCATTCTAAACATTGGGGGAATTGCCAACCTGACCCTGCTTGACCGGAACGGAGACGTTACCGGTTTCGATACCGGCCCGGGCAATTGCCTGATGGACATCTGGTGTCACCGCCACCTGGGCCAGGATTTTGATCACCAGGGTGAGTGGGCTGCGGGAGGTGTTATCGATCAGGATTTGCTGGACAGCATGCTTGGGCACCCTTTTATCAAGCGCACACCCCCAAAAAGCACCGGGCGTGAGCTGTTCAACGAGGCCTGGCTTGAAGGCAGGCTGCAGAGCCTGCCACATCGGGTTAGCGCCAGGGACGTGCAGGCGACTCTTCTGGAGTTTACTGCCAATAGCATCCAGATCGCGATGCAGCAGCATTTGCCGCAAGCGGAGTTGTTGGCGGTCTGCGGAGGCGGAGCCCACAACCGCGCACTGCTTCAGCGCCTGGACGCCCTGCTTCCGAACAGCCAGGTGTGCTCGACAGGGGAACTGGGCCTGGATCCGGACTGGGTAGAGGGCGCCGCATTCGCCTGGCTGGCCTTTCGAACGCTTTCAGGCGCTACCGGAAATCTGCCATCGGTTACCGGCGCCAGCCGCAGCACCGTTCTGGGCGGCATCTACCACCCCTGAGCCCATGTTCAGGAGAACTCCAGCGTTACCGGGCTTTTCCTCAGCAGCGTCTGTTCCTGGCGCAGATCTGCAAGGGTCAACGGATGCTGTTGCAGCCAGCCTGTGGGGAAACGCACGTGCAGAGTCTCTCCCGCGACGCTGGCCGACAAGATCGGCACGTCATCAGGGGCCCGCGTGCGGTGCAACACTACCGCCAACCTGAGTAGCAAGATCAATCGATAGGTCTTCAGGTGCCAGCCGGGTGGAAGTCGAATGACAGTCTCCGGATACAATTTGCGGCGATGGTTGCACACCAGCGCAGACAGCAAATATTGCTCTTCCTTGGGAAACCCCGGCATGTCGGCATTCTCCAGCAGGTAAGCACCATGCTTCTGGTACTGGGAGTGAGCGATGTCCAGACCCACCTCGTGCAATCGAGCGGCCCAGCACAATACCTGTCGCGCCAGGGTAGAGGTCAGGTCCCATTGAACGGAAACCAGGTCCAATAGACTCAGGGCGGTCATCTCCACCCGCTCAGCCTGTTGTGGATCCACATGGAAGCGCGTTTGCATATTGCTGACACTGCGCTCGCGGGCATCTTCATGCGCCAGGCGGCCCAGCAGGTCATACAGCAAACCTTCCCGCAACGCGCCTTCTGCAACCCGCATCTTTTCGATACCGAAGGTGACAAACAGTTGACGCAACACCGCCAGACCGCCTGGCAATACCGGTCTACGCTCCACCGACAGCCCATGAAAATGAGGCCCGCTGACACCGCCCTCGGCAAGCAACATCGCCTTGAGCTCGTCCAGACCCGCCAGAGTAATCTCTCTATCGCCCCGCAGTTCCTGCAACAGGTGGGCAACCGCTCGAATGGTGCCCGAGGCACCCACCACACTCTTCCAGCCCAATTGGCGGAACGCGTTTTTCACCGGACGCAGCTCGAGACTGGCGGCAAGTTCAGCCTCGTGGAACGCCTCTGCCGATACATGGCCGCGCGCGAAATAATGATCGCTCATACTTACGCAGCCCATGTGCAGGCTCTCCAGCGCCAGGGTTTTCATGCCTTCGCCCAGAATTATTTCGGTGCTGCCACCACCGATGTCCAGAACCAGTCGACGCTCCGGATCTGGTGGCAACGACTGCGCCACACCCAGATAAACCAGGCGCGCTTCCTCGATACCCGAAATGACTTGTATGGAATGGCCCAATGCCTGCTCGGCCGACTGCAGGAACTCACTTCGGTTGCGAGCCCGGCGTAAGGCGTTGGTGCCCACGGCCCGAACATTTTCCGATGGAATCTCAGCCAGCCGCTGGCCGAAGCGTGCCAGGCATTCCAGCGCTGCGCTGGCCACAGGCATGCTCAGCCGGCCCGTTTCATCAACCCCGCTGCCCAGCCTGACCATCTCTCGCAATCGGTCCACCACGACCAGTTGGCCATCGCTCAAGCGGGCAACTACCAGGTGAAAACTGTTGGAACCAAGATCTACGGCCGCAAGAAGCTCTCTGCTTTCGGCGGACTGCTCAGCCATTGGTCACCCTGTACACACACGGGTTATAGCCCAGCGCCAGATCAGCGCTGAGGGGTATTCCTGCCAAAAAGAAAATTCCTAGACGCCGAAGGAGGAGCCACAACCACAGGTTGTAGCGGCGTTGGGGTTCCGGATCACGAACTGGGCACCCTGTAGATCTTCCTTGTAGTCAATTTCCGCGCCCATCAAGTACTGAATACTCAGCGGATCCACCAGCAAGACGACACCGCCATTCTCGATGGCCACGTCACCCTCCTCGGATTTCTCGTCGAAAGTAAATCCGTACTGGAAGCCGGAACAGCCACCCCCACTCACATAGACGCGCAATTTGAGTTCGGGGTTCCCTTCCTCGGTGATCAACTCACCGACTTTCCTGGCTGCGGAATCGGTGAAGACCAGCGGTACGGGCATTTGGCCCGGATAATCTGTTTGTGTTTCGCTCATAGTAGGTAGGATATGGTGCCAATGCCCGGCGGATCAAGTGGCATCTGCGCCAGGACCCTCTTTAATCTCTCCTGCAGCCTTTGCCTTGGCCGGCTTCGCTGGCTCGGCGTTTGCCGACTTGTGCACCAGCTTCCCATTGATTTCCGCGCCCATGGCCATTTCCAGGAGGTTATAGTGCACATCCCCCACGACCTTGGCTGAGGGTCCCAGTTCCAGCTTCTCCCGGCTGATAAGGTCACCCTTCACGGTTCCGTTCAGAGCCACAAGGCCAACTTCTACGCTGCCTTCCACGCAACCAGTCTGGCTTATGCTCAGGAAAGAGCCCTTTCCGTCCTCGCAGCTCACGTCCCCTTCAACCTTGCCATCGATATGGAAGCCGCCCTTGAAAGCGACATCGCCGCGCACCACTGTATCTGCTCCAACCAGAGTCTGGATGGGAGGGTTGTTCTTTTTCGAACCGAACATGCTGTCTCCTAAAATCGTGCCTGGCAGCTGTCTCGTCTAGCCTACCTGCCACTCAAAAGCGTGCCTGATGGTGCGAGCTGAACGGCCCTTGGGGCGCACCTCAACATTCACCGTCTCTGGCTCAAAATTCGCGGGCAACGTTACCAGTATTTCCAGTTCCTGGAAGTAGCGGAACGAAAACGCCAGTTTTTCTGCAGCGTTATCCCCCGCTAAAAGATCAGCCAAACCAAGGTTGGCGACCTCGCCCCGGCTTTTGCCCTCAACGCTCAAGTCTACAATACCGGTAACTCGTAAACCGTGATCCTTTGCCTGAATTAGTACCAGCCTGACCAGAAATTGACCCGCCGCGGGCCCTGGGGTCACTGCAAACTTTTGCACCTTCAGGCCTGCCACGCCATCCTCAGGAGAAATAATGCCCTTATAAAAGGCCAGGCTCTCGGCCTGTTCCTGGATCGTGCCCTGCAAAACCTGCAAGCGCTGCTCTATCTTCTGATAGGCCTCGCTGTCTATATCTCCGGAGGTCTGGAGCAGCACCAGCTGGTCACGCTCCTGGGCCAACTTGCGATTAAGTCGCGCAATCTCCCTGTCTCTCTGCACTAGCTCGTTATGGCTGGCAACCAGGTCATAACCACCGCGAAACCGGCCAAATTCGAAAATACCATAGGCCAGAATCAGCGATGCCAGGATCAAACCAACAGCCAATAACCGGTTACGACCGGGCCGGTGGGGTTTGACTATCAGGTTTGCCGGCAACTTGGCCACTATGTGTTCTCTGGAATTCGGGGTGGGCTAGTGTAGCCCCACATTCGCGCACTTGCACCCTGCCGGGAAGTCAGTCGTCCTGGTTCGCGCCCAGGGGCTCTGTCCGACGCTGACGGTGATAACGTATCTTGCTGCCCACCCACGGAGGACGTGGCGGCGGGTCTTCGGGAAAGGCCAGCACCCTGAGCTGGTCCAGCGCCCTTGCGTAAACGCCGCGCTTGAAGAAAACCACTTCCCGCACCGGTTCCCAGTAGTCTATCCAGCGCCAGCGATCAAACTCCGGCGCATCGGTCGTGTCCAGGCGGAATGGCCCGGCTGCGTCTGTGAGCCTGAGCAAGAACCAGATTTGCTTCTGGCCGATACACACCGGCGAGGTTTTGCGCACAAAGCGCTTGGGCAAACGATATCGCAACCATGGGCGGGTGGTACCGATGATCTCGACGTCGCTTTCCCCCAGGCCAATTTCCTCCTCGAGTTCCCGATACATCGCCTGCTCGGGTGACTCATGCTCCAAAATGCCACCCTGGGGAAACTGCCAGCCTGCCCGTCCAGCCCGACCGGCCCAAAACAGACTGCCTTCGCTGTTCATCAAAATGATGCCCACGTTGGCACGAAAACCATCGAGGTCTATCCAGTCGCTCATACTATTGCTTGCATATTGGTCCCGATTGCAGCGCATTGTTCCACAAGCTCCGCGCTGGCGACAGGGCAGCCTGCCCAGTTTTCACTTCCGTCTCTTTTCCTGAGTGCTATTCTGTCGTCCGTATGAATTCAACCAGCGAACAACTTTCACCATGCCTCGTCTAAGACCCGCGGTACTGATCCCGTTTCTGGCCCTGCTGGCATTGCTTTGCATGGCTGCCGCCCTGCTTATGGGAAGTGTCGAATTCGATTTTGGCGAGATAATCGCGGCACTGCTGGGCAAGGGCGAACCCCTTACTCGAACCGTTATTCTCGAACTTCGCCTGCCCAGGGCACTAGCCGCCTTCACCACCGGCGGGCTACTGGCCCTGGCCGGTTGCCTGATGCAAGTGCTGTTGCGAAACCCGCTGGCCGATCCGTATATCCTGGGGATATCAAGCGGTGCTGCCGTTTGCGCCCTTGCAGTAATGGCTTTGGGTTTGGGTGGAATCTGGCTGGATGCGGGTGCATTTGGCGGGGCTACCGCCGTGACTCTGCTTGTATTTGCGCTGGCCCACGGCCCGGGCGGCTGGACACCCACCCGCTTACTGTTAACCGGCGTGGTCATCGCCTCGGGGCTGACTGCGTTGATGAGTCTGATCCTGGCGCTTAGTCCGGAAGGCCAGCTGCGAGGCATGATGTTTTGGCTGATGGGAGATCTCTCAATGGCCAAATCCGGTGGTAGAAATATTCCCGTATTGGTCCTGGGGGTGGCGATGGGGATGATATTCGCCCGACATTTGAACGTCTTGTCCCGCGGCGAATTGCCGGCCGAGGCACTGGGCTTGTCGGTCAAGTCCGCGCGTATCGGCATTTATCTCGGCAGTTCCCTGATCACGGCACTGGCGGTCACCACGGCGGGCAGCATCGGCTTTATAGGCCTGGTCGTGCCTCACCTGGTGCGCCTGGTGGCCGGCCCCGACCACCGCGTAGTGATCCCGGGCTCTGTGCTCCTGGGAGGAGCCTTGCTGACATTCGCTGATTTGCTGGCCAGAACCCTGGTGGCTCCGATCCAGTTACCGGTGGGCGCGCTGACCGCGCTGATAGGTGTACCGTTATTTTTGCTGCTTCTGGGCCGCCAGCGACAGATCGTCTAGTCAGCCATGCGCACGCAGTCTCGACCATCGGCCTTGGCCCGGTAGAGTGCGACGTCGGCGGCCGACACCAGGCCCTGGCCCAGGGTGGCAAGATCAAGCGCTGCGACCACCGGCATAGTTTCGGCGATACCCATCGACACAGTTACCGTCAAGGCCTGTTCCTCTGTTGCCTGCATGGGCGCCGCAGACACGGCCTTGCGAATACGTTCGGCAAGCCTGAGCGCTTCCCTGGCCCGCGTGGCAGGCATGAGCACGGCGAACTCTTCTCCGCCGTAGCGGGCAGCTACGTCGCTGGTCCGAATCTGCGCCTGCACGCGCCTCCCAATCTCCCGCAGCACCCGGTCACCCGCCTGGTGGCCATAAGTATCGTTAACCTGCTTGAAATGATCTACGTCCAGCATCAGGCAAGTCAGCATCCTCTGGTCGCGCTGGGCCCGTGCGATCTCTTCAACAAGGCGCGTCTCCAGATAGCGTCGGTTATACATCCCGGTGAGAACATCGGTGAATCCACTGCGTAATATCCTGGCCCGGTTGACGGCATTCTCAATCACAAAAGACGCCACGGTGCCCAAGTGGGCAAGAAAACTGGTGGCATGATGGCGGGTGAACCGGCGGTCATCAACGCTGGCAAAACATAGACAACCTATCAGATTCTCTTCCCGCATCAGGGGGATCATGGCCACGCTTGCCAGCTGCGCCACTTGCCCAAACAACATCTTGTGGTCCCCGCCGAGGTATGGCCCCAGCCATACCGAACGCAATCGCTGTAACTGTGGCGTCACGGCAGTCATGGAATCCACGAGACGTACTCCCGGGACCTCAATTTCAGCACCGGCCTCGCTTACCAAAAGATGGCGTAATTCATGCTCCGGGTCCCAGAGCACCAGGCTTACCTCGTTCAAGCCGTAGGAATTGGCCAGGCCCACCGTCATTTTCTCGAGCAACTCGCGCAGAGACCTGGCCTTTAGCAGGTCGATTTCCCTTTCCAGCAGGCGCAGGAATATTTTTTCGTTGTCGGCCGCGGCACTGCTTTGGACGAGTAGCTGCTCCCTGAGCTTTGCCACTTCATCCTGGTTGCTCATATGCGGCTTTCCCCGGCCCTCTCCTGCCGGTCGTGAACATACCTGCGACCGGACCGCATTAATTCAACAAAGTCCTCTTCATGACCGCCTCGCACCAGGCCAATAATTCTCACCACTGCATTCTCAAGCGCGGCGAGGGCTTCCTCTCCGTACTCGTTGAGGTGTTGAATCTCAAAATACAGGTGGGGATTTTCCTGGCTGAGGCTGGCGGCGATATTGAACTGGGAGTCAAAAGTGGTACTGGACATCTTGATCAGTTCAGGCGCCGCTTCGCCGCTCTCAGCAAGTGCGGTAATGAAGGCGATATTCAGCGCGTGCGACAGACCCAACACATAGGCGATCAGGCGATCGTGATCGTCCAGCCCAAGCACAACCTGCTCAGCCATGGTTGAGGCAAACAAACTCCGCGCCTCCCGGGTCGCCTCGGCACAGCCGACATCGACGAACACCACATGCCTGCCGGAAAGAAGTTCAGTATTCGGGCCGAACATGGGGTGCACAGAGGTCACTCGGCAACCGGCCTGGACCAGGCTGGTCAAGGGCTTGCGCAAGGGTGTTTTCAGGGAACCCAGGTCAAAAATCAGACCAGCCGGTTTGAGTTGGGCCAGTTCCTCGAGAATCCCGGCGGTCACCCTCAATGGCGTGGCCACCACGATTATTTCCTGGTCGAGTCCTGCATCGTGCCAGTCCATCCAGCCCCCCGTCTCCAGCGCCGGATCGGCAATTTCTACCTTGAAGCCCTGGGAGTTCAGAAAACTGGCAAACCAGGCCCCCATTCGACCTGCGCCACCAATAACCAGGGCACGGCGACCACTGCCCTGCCCCTCTGCGGCCACCCTGTCCTGCTCCTGCGCCGTGAGCGAGGAGCGAATCAGCATGGCCAACAGCTCTTCCGCCAGATCGGCCGATAATCCCACCTCTCCCGCGAGCTGCCTGGCCTGGTTCAGCACGTCTTTTTCGCGGGCGAAGTCGCGCGTATTCTCACCCCTGTCGCGCTTGAGTTCCCCGATCTTCTTGACCGTAGCCTGACGCTGAGCGACCAGTTCGAGAATCTGGCGATCCAAACCGGACAGGCTATTTCTTAATGATTCCTTGGACATAATTCCTCACGGGGTTTCCACGCAGGTTTTCCGCACACGGCAATCTCGTTCAACATAGGGCAGCAGGCGCTCAATCAGGAAATGGTGCCAGACCTTGGCCACGCTCTCGGGCCAGCCCTGATCCAGTTGTCCGGCCGCCCTGGCCGCCAAGACCAAACACCAGCTTAATCCCGGTGCTCTAGCGCAGGAACAAGCGTTCCACCAGGGCCTGGAGGCGGCCGCCATAGGGCGGGTGCAGGAGCGCAGACGTATTCAGCCAGCGCGGACGTGACAATACCCCCTTGGCGTGGGAAAACGTCAGGAAGCCTTCGTGTCCGTGATAGGCGCCCATACCCGAGGGCCCAATCCCGCCGAAAGGCATGTCATCCACCGCCACATGGAATATAGCGTCATTGAAGCAGACTCCACCGGAATGGGTACGTTCCAGCACCTGTCTGCGCGCGTTTTCGTCATTGCCGAAGTAATACAGCGCCAGTGGCCGCGGTCGACTGTTGACAAACTGTATGGCTGACTCCAGGTCCCGATAAGCGATCACCGGCAGGATGGGACCGAAAATCTCTTCTTGCATCAAGCGCATGGAATCCTTGGCGCCCAGAACCAGTACCAGTGGGAGCTTCCTCTTCGCAGGGTCAAGCTTTTCCCCCCCGGGATTCACCTCGATTAGCTGGGCGCCCTTTTCCCGAGCATCATCCAGCAAGGCGGACAGGCGCTGGTACTGGCTGTCGTTGATGATGCTGGTGTAATCATCATTTTCAGCCAGGGTACGATACAGGCCAGAGAACACCCTGGTTAGGGCGGCGACAAATTCCTGCTGCCTGCCCTCCTGGACCATCACATAGTCCGGCGCGACGCAGGTCTGGCCGGCATTAAGCGCCTTGGTGAAAGCCAGCCGCTCTGCCGCCATTTCCAGGTCACACTCGGGACCAATTATTGTGGGGGATTTCCCGCCCAACTCCAGTGTGACCGGGGTGAGGTTTTTGGCGGCTGCCTGCATGACCAGGCGCCCAACATTGGTGGACCCGGTAAACAGTATGTGATCAAAAGGCTTGGCAGAAAACGCTGCAGCCACGTCGGCACCACCGTTGACCACCGCCATCACCTGCTCCGGGAATACCGAGGAAATGAGTTCCTCCAACAGGGCGCCGGTTTGTGGAGTGGCCTCGGACATCTTGATCATTACGCGGTTGCCGGCGGCCAGGGCATAGATGGCCGGGCCCATGGCGAGGAAAAGCGGATAGTTCCAGGGCACCAGGATGCCCACCACGCCCTTCGGCTGGTAAACGACCTTGGCCGAGGTGGTTTTGAACAACAGTCCAACGTGCCGTCGGGAAGGTCGCATCCAGCGACGCAGGCGCTTGGTCGCGTACTTTACGCCCTCCACCGCAACCAGCATTTCTACCATCATGGTCTCAGACCGTGAGCGACAGCCAAAATCAGCATAAATGGCGTCCGCAATGCGCTCCTTGTTGTCCAGCATCAAGGTCTTGAGCAAATTCAAATTGGAAATGCGTTCCATGGCATCCGGAAACGGGCTGCTGGCAAAGCCGCTTTTCTGGAGTTGAAATATTCGGTCCAGTTGTTCAAAGGTAGAATCCCGGTCCGGCTTTTCAAAATTTGCAACCATCAGTAACCGCCTCACTTAGCTGTGCACTAACCCAATATAGAAGCACAGATTCAAGCCGCTGTCCCCTCTGTTATGATCAATTACCGGGGAGGAAGGAATGACCAGGTGATTTTGCGTGACACCCCTGGCGGCGAACTCCAGTGTCTCGCTCAGGACATCGCCATGTTCCGTAGAGAAACCGTATCGCCAGGCAAAGGAGGAGTCAATTCATGTCCACGCGTAAACGCTCTGCACTGATCGCCGGTGCGTCGGGTCTGGTTGGCGGCTTTTGCCTGCAGCGACTATTGCAGGATGAGCGTTACAGTATGACTTACTCACTGGTCAGGACCGCAACGCGACAACAGCATCCGCGTTTGAGCGAACGACTGGTGAATTTCGACAAGCTGGATCAAACGGTCGACTTTCCGGCGGTGGACGACGTGTATTGTTGCCTGGGCACGACCATTGGCCAGGCCGGGTCAAAAGAGGCCTTCGAAAAAGTCGACCTCGACTATGTGGTCGCCGTGGCCTCTCTCGCTCGAAAAAACGGCGCGCAGCGCTGCATGCTGGTGTCCGCACTGGGCGCAGACCCGGTTTCCAGCGTTTTTTACAACAGGATAAAGGGCCGGATGGAAGTGGAATTGCAGCAACTGGATTTCCCCGCCCTGCATATCTTTCGACCTTCACTCCTAACAGGCCCGCGCAAGGACTTTCGCCTGGGCGAGCGTCTTGCCACACCCCTGGCCGTGCTGCTGCGCCCGGTGTTAAGGGGGTCCCTGGCCAGGTATCGGGCCGTGCATGCTGACCACGTGGCAAGTTGCATGGTCAAGGCAGCCTTCAGTCCCGTGAAGGGAGTGGAGATCCACTATCCTTCCGAGACCGGCAAGTCAGGTGGGCCCTAGCTGAGGCCGCCGCAAGATTGCTGAATGAATTAGCCGGATACCCGCCGGCAATGCTATAAAGCGCAGCATGCTTGCCAGTTCAAATCTAGATGTCTGCGTCGCTGGTCGCGTCCTGGTGCGTGACCTGAATCTCTCGACCAGCGGCGGTCAAAATATCGCTATGCTGGGCCAAAATGGGGTAGGTAAAACCCTTACTCTACACACGCTGGCGGGACTCCGAGCTGCGTCCCGAGGTGAAATCTGCCTTGGCGGCCTACCTCTGAAGACTCTGGGCCGCCGCAAGGTGGCCAGGCACCTGGGTCTGCTCATGCAGGTTTACGAGGATCCATTTCCAAGCACGGTACTGGAAACCGTGCTGGTTGGGCGTCATCCGCATATCGACTTCTGGCAATGGGAATCTGCTGCCGATGTCGACCTGGCCAGACATGCGCTGGGACTCATGGACCTGCAGGGGCTTGAAACGAGGAATATTCACACCTTGTCGGGTGGCGAACGCCGCCGACTCGCTATCGCAGCAGTGCTGGCGCAACAGCCGGATGTCTATCTGATGGATGAACCCCTGAATCACCTGGACCCTCAACATCAGCTGCATGTTTTGCGCCTTTTGCAGGAACTCTCAAGCGCGGGTAGCACTGTACTTACTACATTGCATGACCCCAATGCCGCGATAGCCTATTGCACCCACGCACTGCTGCTTTTTGGCGAGGGTAGCTGGTTGCTGGGGAGCTGCGAAGAGGTACTAAATACAGCCAACCTGGGGCGCCTGTATAACACCCGGGTGGAAGAGATTAATTGGAAGGGGCGACGCTATTTCGCGCTGACCTGATTCCACCGGCTCAAATGATAATCTCACCCTGCAGATAAAGCCTGGCATAGCCGCCAATCTGCACCCGGTCACCGATTTGCTGGCAAAAAAGTTCGCCACCCCTATGCGATAACTGGCGGGCGCGTAAACTGGTCTTGCCCAGCCTGCTTGCCCAGTAGGGCACCAAGGTACAATGCGCGGAGCCGGTAACCGGATCTTCGTCCACCGCAAGGCGGGGTGCAAAAAAGCGTGACACGAAGTCCACCTCGTCACCCGGCGCCGTCACTATCACGGCCTTGCGGTCCAGGCTCGCCAGCAATGCCATGTCAGGTCTAAGCGCCCGCACCTGGGCCTCCGAGTCCAGCACCGCCAGGTAGTACTCGGCAACCAGCACTTCCCGCGGTTCCAGGCCCAGACCCTTGCCGAGGTTACCTGGACTGATGGCGACCTCCGCAGGCATTGCGGGGAAATTTAGGCACACCCTGTCCTGCTCGAAATGCACATCCAGGCGACCACTCATAGACAAGAAGCCCACGCCCTGACAATCCGGTTCCAGAAACCGGCGAATCACCTCGGCTGCGGCCAGGGTAGCGTGGCCGCACAAGGGGACCTCTTCCGCCGGAGTAAACCAGCGAATCTGGTAATCCTTCCCGTCCGCCACTATGAACGCGGTTTCAGACAAATTGTGCTGGCTGGCGATACTCTGCATGGTGCTCTCATCAAGCCACTCTGGCAGCGGACAAACTGCCGCGGGGTTGCCCCGAAAAGGCTCACTGGAGAAAGCATTTACGATATAGACAGGCAGTTTCACAGGCTATCCAGCACGAGCTGGTGCAAATGCGGGTTGGCAGCCAGCACCGAGGAGGTATCCAGGTCCAGGGGGCCACCCTGCAGGTCAGTAAAAATACCACCCGCCTCCCGCACGATAACCGCGGTGGCAGCGATATCCAGAATATTCACGTCACTTTCAAGCACCACGTCGATCTTCCCCGACGCCAGCAAATGATAATGGTAAAAGTCACCGTAACCACGGTTTCGATTGACGCGAGAAACCAAACTCCCCAAGGCGCTCCAGTCATCACTACTGGCCATGCTCTTGAGGTTGCCGGTGGACAGGGTGCATTCCTCAATAGTCTTGATGTCGCTGACCCTGAGCGGCTTATGGTTAAGAAAGGCACCGGTCCCGACTTCGGCCCAGGCCAATTCCTTGAAGGCCGGAGCACTTGATACGCCCAGCACCAGCTCACCCTCTTTCATTAGAGCGATCTGGGTGGAAAAGAAAGGGTATTCCCGGACGAAGCTCTTGGTGCCGTCAATCGGGTCGACCAGCCACAAAAACTCCGCATGAATATCTTGTTGGCCTGTTTCTTCCCCGTAAAAGCCGTGCGCGGGAAACGCGTCTGAAATGATCTTGCGAATGACTTTTTCAGATTCGATATCGGCAATCGTGACTGGCGAGAAATCGGATTTTGTCTGAACCTGAATTTGCCGCTGGTAATACTTCATGATAACGGCGGCGGCGGCCTCGGCCGCCTTAAGCGCTATCGAGAGATGTTCGCTGGCTTGCATGAAATCGCCCTTGGAGCGTCGCCTTATTCCGGAGCTTGAGCTTGACATCACCACGGCAGCTTGTCGAGAATGGCCACTGTCAGGTGCACCCGGAATTCATTTCGGGTTAACGGGAAGCCGGTGAGTCATCACGCAGGATGACAATTCCGGCGCTGCCCCCGCAACGGTAATCGAGTTGACCGACTGTCAGTCGTCGTTTGCTCAGAACGACACAGCCACTGCGCATCATGCGAGCGTGGGAAGGCGACAGACGCAGGATATTGCTATCCGCTCGAGAGCCCGGAGACCGGCTTGGCAAAGGTACCGGTATCGCGGCGGGCGTTACTCCGGGCTTGCTACCGTGCTCGCTTGGACAGTCAACTTCGATTCCTACCGGCGTTTCTCTGTACGTAGGTTCGACCCGCGGGTGTGCGGTCGCACGAAGGACTCTGTTGATGAAAAGCTCCCAATTCCTCTTGCTCACCTTGCTGGGCTTGCCCTTTTGCGCTTCCGCGCAGCACGACAATGAGGAGATTGAAACGGTGGTGGTCACCGCGACCCGCACCGCACAGGCGGCCGACCAGGTGTTGGCTCCCGTCATCGTAATCGACCGGGCAACCATCGAACGAAGCATGGCGGCCGACCTGGGGGATTTGCTCAAGTTTCATGCCGGTCTGGATATTGCCCGCAGCGGCGGGGTCGGCCAGCCCACTTCGGTATTCATGCGTGGCACCGAGAGCAATCACACCCTGGTGATGATTGACGGCGTGAAAATCAACCCGGGTACGGCCGGTGGCGCCGCCTTGCAGCAGATTTCTCCCGCCCTCGTCGAGCGTATCGAGATCGTCAAGGGTCCCCGCTCCTCGCTGTATGGGTCCGAGGCCATAGGTGGCGTAATAAACGTGATTACAAGAGGCCATGCCGGCCCCAACGGGGTATCCGCAAGTCTCGGCGGCGGTAGCTTCGGGACTGACGATGGCCAGGTTAATGGCCGCATGTCCGGTGCCAGGGGAAACCTTGGGGCCGGCGTATCCTGGCTGGACACGGACGGATACCCGGTCCAGACCGGCTCTACCCTGGCAAGTGGACACGATAATTTGAGCGTCAATCTTTCCGGCGGGCTCACGCTGGCTGGTGTCAACGTCAACGCTCGGCACTGGGACGCGCGCGGCAATACCGAGTACCTGGACTTTCTCCTCACGCCACTGGATCAGGACTTCAAAAACCAGGCTACAACGCTGCAATTGGACGCCACTCCTTCAGCCAGCTGGGAGACCTCCATTCTTCTTAGCCATGTAGTGGATGAGCTGACCCAGAATCAAAGTCCAGATTTTTTTAGCACGGACCGCGACGCGCTGGACTGGCAAAACGACATTCAGGCAGGCATTCACCAACTTACCGCGGGCCTGTACCTGTCAGCCGAAGACACCAAGGCCATGACTTGGGGCAGCGCTTACGCTGCGGCCACCGACGTCAAGGCAATCTATGCCCAGGACCAGATTTCATTCGGGTCTCACGACCTGGTTGCAGCTGCGCGTCATACCAGTCATGAGACCGCCGGCAACCACAATACCTGGAATCTGGATTACGCCTTCGCCATCACGCCCAGGCTGCGGCTCAATGCGGGAGCCGGTACCGGCTTTCGGGCACCAGACAGTTCCGAACGCTTTGGCTTTGGCGGCAACCCGGCGCTGCAGCCGGAAACCAGCACCAATCTCGAGCTGGGCGCCAACTTCCGTCCGGATGCTCTGCGTCAATTTTGGCTCAGGATATTCCGCAACGAGATTGATAACCTGATCGAATACATCATCCTGGACTTCAACACCTACGAAGGCATCAATCAAAATGTCGCTCGAGCGCGCATTGATGGCCTGGAAGCTGGCTACGAATACCGCGACGAGAACTGGCAATTCCGGATCGAGGCAATAGCCCAGGATCCTACCGATCTTGATACGGGTGAGCAGTTGCTCCGTCGTGCCAGCCAAAGCCTGACCGCCTCCGCGGTTCGCAATATCGGGCGCTATGAAGTGGGGCTGGATATGCTTTGCAGCAGTGAACGCAAGGATTTCGGATACCCTTCTCCTGTTACCCTGCCCGGCTACGGCTTGTTCAACCTGAATGGCCGTTTGGGCCTGGGCCAGAATTGGTGGTTACAGGCAAGGATAGAAAATATCCTGGATAAGCAATACCAGACCGTCGCCGGCTACCCCAGCGCCAGCCGTGGCGTGTATCTTTCCTTTAACTACAGAAGTTTTTAGGGAACCTTTGGTGTAGCAGACCGTAGGCAAAAAGATACGAATTCAAGGCCCTCATCGCCGGTGAGACGGCTGGTGCAGCCTGTTAACGCAGAAGCAGGATGTTTCTTGGCGCAAGTAGTATGAGTTCATGACTAGATTCGAGACACCCTGATTCACTGGACGGGGAAGGAGCTGTAACGTGGGAAATCGACTTAGCAAAATTTACACCCGAACCGGGGATGATGGTACTACCGGACTTGGCGATGGCACGCGCACGCCCAAGGATGACGCCAGGGTTGAGGCTTATGGCACGGTAGATGAAGCCAACAGCGCTATCGGTATGATTCTGGCCTGCGCAGATCTGCCTGATCTCGTCGCGAGCTGCCTGACCCGTGTGCAGCACGACCTGTTCGACCTGGGCGGAGAGCTGTGCCTGCCCGGCTATACGGCAGTTGGCGCAGGGCATGTCCAGCGCCTGGAAAAACAACTGGATGGTTTCAATGCCGACCTGCCACCCTTGAAGGACTTTATCCTGCCTGGAGGGGGCCAGGCTGCGTCGGCCTGCCACCTGGCTCGAACCATCTGCCGCCGCGCGGAGCGCAGGGTCATGACCCTCTCACGCACGGAACAACTTAATCCGGAAGGTCTGAAGTATCTCAATCGCCTTTCGGACCTGCTGTTCGTTATTGCCCGAGTACTTGCCAGGCGCGCGCAGGGGCAAGAAGTACTTTGGCAACGAGAGCACCAGGACGCGGATACCTGATCACTGCCCGGACAAGCCCTGGCGAACCTGGTCAAGGGCCTGGCATATCTGGCGGGCGCCCTGTATCAGCCTCGGACTGGCCCGGGCCACGAGCCTGGCATCCACGCCGAGGATGCCTGCGTGCCCAACGGCCTGCATCTGCGGCCAACGTGACCATAGAGCAATAACCTCGGAGAGCTGCTCGGAACCGGTAAGGATAAGTTGAGGATCCGCCGCTACCACCGACTCAGGGCTGACTACCGGGGCCATCTCGGCCAGATCGGCAAAAATATTGGTGCCACCACATAGGGCGATAATCTGGCCAATGAATTGCTTGCTGTTTACGGTATACAGCGGTTGCGTGGATATTTGGTAAAACACCTTGACCGATTCCACTCCAAGGTAACTCTTGCGCAGTTCGGCCAATTGTTTCCGGAAGTTCAGAGCCGCCAAGTCAGCCTCTGCAGCATGGCCGGTCCACTCACCAATCAGTTCCAGGTGATCGGCTATGTCTTCAAGTTTGTTGGGCGTGAGCACTTCCAGCCTGAATCCCAGGTCCCTGATTCGCTGCAGCATATGCTCAGGATTGCCTCCACCCCAGGCCAGAACGAGGTCGGGGTTCAG
>JAPHSC010000221.1 GCA_026193125.1 Gammaproteobacteria bacterium | reverse complement strand
CCGCTTTCGGCCACAAGCGACCATCCCCTCAACCGGTGCAAGGGTCATCTGTAGGCGAACGACGCGTGGGCCGTACCAATTCGGCGGCGCCCTGCTTGTGCTGTCAGACTGCTCAGAAATAGGGTAGGCTGACCGGCGGAAATCAGGTGGTCTGAGTTTCCATTGAATGTAGCGGATTTTGGTCAGGTAACGATGCAGCAAAAGCAGTCTGAATACACAGTGATGGAAGAGAGGATCCACGCGGCCAGTCATGGTGCAGGCGTTATTCTGAGCATTGCGGGTCTTTGGTGGATGCTCCGACTCTCGCTGGAGGCTTCCGATCCATGGCGGATTGTTGCGAGCTGTGTATACGGAGCCAGCCTGATCGCTCTGTTTCTAACCTCGACGCTCTACCATGGTTTGCACACGTCGCCACGCAGACAACTGTTCAAGTTGTTTGATCATTGTGCGATCTATTTGCTGATCGCCGGCACCGCTACACCGTTGCTTATCGTTGGGATGCGAACCGGCAACGGTTTGTGGTTGTTCGGGGGGATGTGGCTTCTGGCAGCGCTCGGAATCCTGAGCAAGATTTGGTTTCGGCACCGGTATCCCAAGTTGTCGCTCGCCAGTTATCTCCTGATGGGGTGGCTAATGGTGATTGTGACGCCCCAATTGTTGGATGCCATAGGCGTAAGCGGCATGCTCTGGTTGGTTGCCGGCGGCGCCTGTTACACAATTGGTGCTCTGTTCTATATGGCCAAGCAAATGCCCTTTAGTCATGCCATCTGGCACTTTTTTGTGCTGGCAGGCGCTGTCTGCCATTTTATCGCAGTGCTGTACGTGTTCCCTGTAAACGGGACTCTCGCCACCAGCGGCTAGTGGTTCCAGGCGGATGGTGCAGAGTACGCCAACCAGGCCGCAGCGGGGATTGCCTATTTGGGCATGGTCCGAAACACTGGCTAAAGTTCGGACAAGTCTCCGTAAACCAGCTTGCCCTCAAACAGAGTGAGCAAGACCTTGGTGGCAGAGATGGCCTCGGGCGCAATCTCAAACAGATTCTGGTCGAGAACAACGAGGTCGGCTTGCTTCCCGATCTCAATTGAACCGGTCTGCTCATCCAGGTGGTTGGTGTAGGCGGCATTGATGGTGAATGCGGCGATCGCGTCTTCCAGCAATATGCGCTCCTCCGGAATCAGAACCTCAGCATCGCCCGAGTCCGGGTCCTTGCGGGTTACCGCCACCTCAATCCCGTAAAAGGGATTGGCGCTGGATACTGACCAGTCACTGCCGAAGGCGATTATGCCGCCGTTTTGCAGCACGCTGGAGATGGGATACAGCCAGCGCGCCCGTTTCTCGCCAATAAACGGGATAGTCAGTTTGGTAATGTAATCGTCGGCATAGGCCCACAGGGGTTGGAAATTTGCGACGACATCCAGTTCACCGAAGCGCGGTATATCCTGGGGATCGATGAGTTCCAGGTGCGAAATATGATGCCGGTTGTCGCCCGGGCCGTTGGTTTTACGGGCCGCTTCCACCGCGTCCAAGGACTGGCGTACGGCACCATCACCAATGGCGTGAAAATGCGCCTGGAATCCGGCTGCATCAATGTCCGTGACCACCTGTTTAAGAAATTCCGGATCCAGCATGGGGATGCCACGAACCTCTCCGGGTATCAGGTAGGGTTCCAGCATGACGGCTGTGTAGTTTTCCATCACGCCATCCAGCATGAGCTTTACCGTATTGGCACGCAGGTGCCCCTTACTGTATTTCTCACGTCTTGCGGTCATGCCGGCAATTTGCTCCAGGCCCTCATCACGCTCCCACCATTGGGAGGCTTCTACTTTCAGGGTCAGCTCGCCACTTTCATCCAGTGCCTGGTAGGTTCGCAGGGCGTCTTCGTCCACGCTGGCGTCCTGGATGGAGGTAATGCCATAGCTATTGAGCATCCTGATAGCAAAGCGCAGCCCATCCTGGCGCTGCTGGTCCGTGACTGGAGGGAGCACGTGATCCAGCAAGCTGATGGCGCCTTCCTGCAGGCTGCCAACCAGCTCCCCCGTTTTCAGGTTGCGATCGATACGCCCGTCCTCGGGGTCGGGCGTATCGCGTGTGATCCCGGCCAGTTTCAGCGCCAGGCTATTGGCCCAGGCGCTGTGCCCGTCCGAGGAGTGCAGCAGCACCGGCCGGCCGGGTACGATGGCATCAAGCAGTTCCTTGCGTGGCATGGCGCCGGGGCCGAATGCGGACATCAGCCACCCACCGCCCGTGATCCAGGGCAAATCCGGGTTGGCCTCGGCGTAGCCCTTGATTTTTTCGACGTACTGGTCCGAAGTTGTCAGGCCATTGAGGTCGCACGCGGCAGCTTCAATACCGCCCGAGATAGGGTGGATATGCACGTCCTGCAGACCGGGTAGTACCATTCGACCCTTGAGATTGACTACCCGCGTGTTGGGTCCGGCATAGCCCTTGGCATCCTGGTTGTTTCCCACGTAAACAATCTTGTCGCCCCGAATAGCCACCGCCTGTTGCCATGAACGACTCTGGTCGGAGGTATATATGGCGCCATGGGTGAGAAGCAGATCGGCCTGGGAGGCCGCGTCAATTTGACCCTGTTTCGAACAGCCCGAGAGCAGGGCCAGGAGCAGGGAAACAATCAGGATGGCATTCCGGAAATTCATCAAGTGCGCCTCAGCTGTTTTCTGGACGACCTAGATTGTACGCGAAAAGACGCATATACGCGGCGCCGGGACCAGGCGAGAAGGATTTGCAAGTATGGGCAATGGGGAAGAGGGTACGTTGGCGCGAGCTACGGTTCGCGGGACAGACCGGATAGCCGTTGGCTTTTTTCTTCTTGGTGG
>JAPHSC010000391.1 GCA_026193125.1 Gammaproteobacteria bacterium | reverse complement strand
GTCAGGATCGGGTCGCCTGTTTCCACCGTGTCGCCAGGCCGCGCCTGAACCTCCAGGACCATCGCACCCATGAACGGATCGTGCATCTCCGGCGCGGTCAGCGGTTTGCCCTCGAACAGGATCTGCGGTGTGAAGGCGAACAGGATCGGCACCACGTACAGCAGCTTGGCGAATTTGAAGGCTGTCCACCCGGTTTTCCACGGGTCTGACCCGGCGATCGCAGCACCTGCATAGGCGGCCACGCAGA
This sequence comes from Gammaproteobacteria bacterium, assembly GCA_026193125.1. Lineage (GTDB taxonomy): Bacteria > Pseudomonadota > Gammaproteobacteria > Steroidobacterales > BM003 > CAKZML01. The sequence goes on along the minus strand of JAPHSC010000391.1, from coordinate 2,834 downwards.
CCGGCGGCGTGATGTTGGAATCCTGGCTGAACCAGTAGACGATCATGTGGGCCGCAATCAGCACGACACCCAGTTCCATCAGTGGCGGAACCGCCAGCACTGCGACGATCAGGTAGGCGGCGGTGACCGGCACCCCCATGCCGAGTATCAGCGAAGCGAACGCGATCAGCACCAATGCGAGCAGCAGGTTGCCGCCTGCGGCAGAGATAATGATTTCGGAAAACTTCAGACCGATGCCGGTCAGCGAGATGGTGCCGACAATGATACCGATCACACCCACCGTGGCTCCGATCATCAGCGTGTTGCGGGCGCCATTCTGGATCGCCTCCCAGATTTCACGCGGACCCATGCGGGTCTCTTTGCGTACCCAGCTCACCGCAACGCAGGACAGCGTCGCCCAGAAGGCGGCAAAGCCGGGCGAATAACCCAGTATCATCAACAGGGTGATGATTACCAGCGGCAGGGAGAAGTACCATTCTTTCTTCAGCACCTCGGTCCAGTGCGGCAGGTCTGGATCTTCGACGCCCCGAATGTTGTGCTTCTTCGCCTCGAAATGAATCATGCAGAACACCGAGTAGAAATACAGGAGCGCCGGGAAGATCGCGATCAGCATGATGTGCGAGTAGGGCATCTCGGTGAGTTCGGCCATCAGGAAGCCGCCGGCGCCCATGATCGGCGGCATGAACATACCGCCTATGGACGCGGCCGGTTCGATAGCGCCGGCCACGTGGGGCCGGAAACCCGCTCGCTTCATCAGCGGTATCGTGAATGCGCCGGTGGACACGGTGTTGGCGATGGCACTGCCCGACACCGAGCCAAACAGGGCAGATGCGATGACCGCCACCTTGGCCGGGCCACCGGTGCTGTGACCGGCAGCTGCCATGGGCAGGTCGATGAAGAAGCGACCAGCGCCCGACTTGTGCAAGAAGGCGCCGAAGAAGATGAATAGAATCACGTAGGTGGCCAGCACGTTGGCCATCACGCCGAACACGCCGTTGGTGGTCAGGTACAGCGCCGTGGCCAGACGCTCCACGCCAAATCCGCGGTGCGCAATCATGTCGGGCATGTATGCACCGAAAAGGCCATAGCAGATAAGCAGCACGCCGATCAGGGTCATGGACCAGCCGAGCACGCGACGGCATACCTCCAGTGAGATCAAAACGCCTGCGATGCTGACCAGTGCGTCAAGCTCTGTCTCGGCCCCGGCCCGGTAGTTGAGCGCCTCGAATTCGCGTATCCAGTAAAATACCAGGGCCGCGCTTATCAGCGCGAACAAGACGTCGGAAAGCACCGGGTTCTGTGGGTACCGGTTTTCCAGCCAGCGATCCGCGAGCAATGTAAGGGCGCCCACGACTAGTGCACCGATGACCAGCGCCCACAAGGGACCACCCATGGCGGCAATCGCCACGCCGGGACCGGCGCTGCTCCAGGCGTCACCTACGGCGAGCAGGGCCGCGTGGAAGGACGTGACATTCGGGTAGAACAGGCAGGCGCTGACCGTGCCTGCGACCAGTGTCCCGAGTAGCAATGCGAGCGGGTATTTGTACCAGGCACTACCGGACGGGTAGAGCAGGAACACGAGTACATAGGTGACCAGTACATAGACACCGCGGTGGTACTGGGTCGCGACGCTGGCCAGGCCTGCGGTGTAGAAATAGAACACCACCATCCCTCCGCCCAGCAGGGTCACCACCCATTGCCAGGCGCCCGCCAGGTTGCGCCCGCTGGCGTTGTCCTTCTCGAGAAATTCCTGGACCTTTTCTTTTTGCCCTGGGTCTAGGGCTTCAAGTCCCTCATCGTCCTTTGAAGACATACAGGCGTCCCCCTGGCCTGCCATGGCTGATGTGATTCATCAATCAGCGGGCGCTCTGCGCCTCTGATATCGTGAGACCCTGTTCCTTCCAGAACTTTTCCGCACCTTCGTGTATGGGAGTGACGACACCCGCGAGCCCCTTGGGCACCGACATTTCCCGGGCCGTGCTCTTTACCCGCATGATGTATGCGAGACCTTCCCGGGAATAGATATCCGCCAGGGAGTCATACACCAGTTTCGGTTTCACGTGTGCCCCGGCCACCCACAGTGCAGAATCCTGGAAAGACTGCACGTCCTGATCGACGCCGCTGTATGTACCGGCCGGGATGGTGAGCTGCGTGTAGAAAGGATATTTGTCAAAAAACCCGGCTGCCAGTCCCTCGTCAACCACGCTCAAAATCTTGATCTTGCTGCTGGCAGCAGCCTGGATGACCGAGGAATTGGGGAAGCCTGCAAACACCCAGAACGCATCGATCAGGTTGTCGCCCAGGGCGGAGGCCGCCTTGGAATAGCCAAGGAACTCTACGTCTATCTGGTCCCACAGGCCGATGGCGGTGAAATAGCGTTCCGCCACACCCGCAGCACCGGATCCCGCGCCTCCCACCGCCACGCGCTTGCCCTTCAGATCAGCCACCTTGTTGATACCGCTGTTGGCCTTCACGATCAGGTGGGCCGGCGCGCCATACAGGGTGGCCATGACATAGACCTTCTCGTACTTGCGTGTGTCATTGGTCAGACCGCCGACCCGGCCCAGGTAGGTGTCGCCGGAATACACGATGCCGAAATCAGCTTCACCGGAATTCACCCGGCGCAGGTTCTCAAGGGAACCCGCCGAGGCGATGTTCGATACATCGACGTCGGGAAGGTCCTTTGAAAGACGAATGGCGATGCCATTTGAGAAATACTGGAAGGTGCCGCCCTCGGGCCCTCCGGAGAAGGCCAGCCGTTCAACGCCGAGGGCTGTTCCGGCAAGCAGTGTGAGGCCAATAACGCCCAGCATCGGGTTCAGGCCCTTGCGTAT
>JAPHSC010000414.1 GCA_026193125.1 Gammaproteobacteria bacterium | reverse complement strand
TTGATCGGCAAACCAGTCGGCGCTGGTCTGAACCCCGTCATCGATAGTGCCCGTGAACTGATACGCCTGGTCGGCAAACTGGAGGTTCCAGCGCACCCCCCAATAACCCGACTCATCCCGCAGTGCGCGCCCGACCAGAATTGCATCCGGCGCATAGCGCTCGGACGCCGCCAGCACGCTTTGGTAAAACCCGCCCCAAATCTCGGCAAATGGCGCGGCGGCCATGTCGACGCTGTCCATGATTGGAAAGATCAAGGGCAAACCACGTTGATTAGCCAGGTCCAGCAAGAAATCCCGCGCTTGGCCGGCCTGTTCTCCCCCGACCAATGTACGAGCGCCGGCGCCGTTGTCCATCGCCAGCCAAACCAGTACCCGGGGTCGCTCGCGACTCCACAAAGGCAGCCCATAGCCAGCCAGGACCTCCTCGATGGCGGGGCCATCAAAGCTCACCAGAAGTTGCCCGTCATCCAGAAACCGGTATTGCAGCACCAGGCGATTGGCGTCATCCAGTAACTTGGTCAGGGCAGGATCGCCGGCGATATCCCGGCGGCCGGTTGTGCGCACCAGCACGTGTGCAAGAGCTTCCTTGTAGCCACGCAGGCGGGCTGCATAATCCCTGCCCTGCACCTCGACCGTTTCGCTGTACAGGTCGACACTGGTGACCGCCATGGCCGCACCTGGCCAGACGACCAGGATAAGGAGCAAAGCAAGGCTGCAGGCCAGCAAGGCCTGGCGCAAGGGTAGCATCACGGTGTCTTGTGTCCTCCTGGATAAGCTCATGTAGAATACTACAACCCTGAGAGTGGCTGTGGCCATTTCAGTCAGACAATTCTAATTGGTTTCCCCATCTGGATCAGGCATTTTATGACCGGCAAGCCCCCCATGACCTACCGTGACGCAGGCGTTGATATTGACGCAGGCAACGAATTGGTTCGACGCATCAAACCCCACGTGGAAAAAACCCGGCGACCGGAGGTCATGGCGGGAATCGGCGGATTTGGCGGCTTGTTCGCTTTCCCTGCCGATCGCTACAAGGAACCGGTGCTGGTCTCGGGCACAGACGGTGTCGGGACCAAGCTGAGGCTGGCCCTGGACATGAACGTGCACGACACCATCGGCTATGACCTCGTGGGTATGTGCGTGAACGACGTGCTGGTCTGTGGCGCCGAACCCCTGTTTTTCCTGGACTATTACGCCACCGGTCACCTGGAGGTAGACGTAGCCGAAGCGGTGGTTGCCGGTATCGCTGCGGCCTGCAGCGAATGCGGAGCAGCCCTGATTGGTGGCGAAACCGCTGAAATGCCGGGCATGTACAGCAAGGGCGATTACGACCTGGCAGGCTTCTGTGTCGGCGTGGTGGAGCGCAGCAAGATGATTACCGGTGACAGCGTAAAGGCCGGTGACGCCCTGGTCGGCATAGGCTCGTCCGGTTGCCACTCCAATGGGTACTCCCTGGCGCGAAAAGTGCTTGAAGCCAGTGGCGCCAGCCTGGACCAGGCCCTGGGAGACACAACCCTGGGCAGGGCCCTGTTGATGCCGACACGCTTGTATGTGCGTCCCGTGCTGGAACTGCTGAAAAAGATACCGGTAAAGGCCATGGCGCATATCACCGGTGGCGGTCTGCCCGAAAACCTTCCCCGGGTCTTGCCTGAAGGCATAGGAGCCCGCATCGACGGCAAGAGCTGGTCCAGGCCGGAAATTTTTACCTGGTTGCAGAAACACGGCAACATCGAGGATGCGGAAATGTACCGCACATTTAACTGCGGCATCGGCATGGTCCTGTGCGTAGAGGCACAGCACGCCCGGCAATGCATAGCGTTGCTGGAAACCCTGGGTGAAAAAGCCTGGCTCATTGGCGAAACAGTGAGCGGCAGTGATGAGGTTGAGCTGATCCAGTGAACGCACCCACGACTCCCCTGCCGATAGTGGTGTTGTTATCGGGCAGTGGCACCACCCTGCAGGCCCTACTCGACGAGATAAGGGCCGGTACGCTGAACGTGGAAATCAAGGCGGTGATAAGTGACCAGCCTGATGCACCGGGACTGGGCCGCGCGGAGGATGCCGGCGTCGAAACCTGCGCCCTGCTTCCGGGGGACTACCCGGAGCACCAGGCATTTGATCGCGCACTTGCTTCCTGTATCGACAAGTTCAAACCGAAATATATTGTGCTTGCCGGCTACATGCGCATCCTCAGCGAGAGTTTCGTAGAACGTTACGCTGGCAAGATCCTGAACATACACCCCTCCCTGCTGCCCAGGTTTCGTGGTCTGAATACCTATGCCCGGGTACTCGACGCAGGCGACCCTGAGCACGGCAGCAGCGTGCATTTCGTTACCGCCAAACTGGACGGGGGTCCCTTGATCATGCAGGCACGGGTAGCAGTCCTGCCGCAAGACACCGAGGAGTCACTTTCAGCCAGGGTTAAGGAACAGGAGCGCAAGATGTATCCTGCCGTGTTGAATATGTTGGCGGCTGGACGGCTGGAAATGAAAGACGGACAGACCTGGCTGGACCAGCAAGCCCTGGAGCAACCGATGGAGCACCCCCTTTAGCCATGAAGCCCGAAAAGAGAAATCTGATTCTGTCTCTATGCTGTGTTTTTCTGGGTCCAGCCCAGGCCGCTATAGCCGCCCAGGTGAGCCTGCCCCTCTATACTGTCGCCTACACCGCCAGTTACAGTTTTGGCATCCTGACCTTTACCGCAGACACCGACACTTCCATCTCCTGGGACGATCAGTCCGGGGAGTATCTCTACAACACCCGGTTTGAGGCCAATGGTGTGGCCTCATGGAAGTTTCCCGGTATTGCCAACGACCGCGGTCGATTCAAGCTCGACTGCAGGGGTATCGTGCCGGTGGAGAACCTCCGTGAAGACGGTTCAGACAAGCTGGAAGAGGACCTGGTAACCCACTTTGATGCGACGGGCACAAAGGCCAAGGTGCTATACCGGGGTGAAAACCTGGAATTTGACCTGTTACCCGGTACCGTGGACCCCCAGCTATTATCCCTGGCGGTCATGCTGGACATGCAACAAGGTCTTCCCGTGGGCACATACCTGGCGCTGGATCGAACCAAGATAAAACCCTACCCGTTCAGGGCGATGGGCGAGGAAACCCTGGACACTCGCATCGGCAAGTACACAACACTGGTACTGCAAGAAGGCAACGACACCGACACCCGCACCCGCAAGGTCTGGGTCGTGCCGGAACTGGGTTACCTGCCGGTAAAAATCGAATATCGGAAAAAAGGCAAAACCCAGGCCATTACGACCATCGACAGCCTGGTCCGTAATGGACAGGGCCCCCAGGTGGATTGCGAGGAACCCCCCTCCAACGCCCAGCCTGTTACCGAATAGCTGCCGCTGCCTGCCCGGCTCGGGTAGAAATTCGGCAAGGCCTTTGGCAGCAAGACAGTGTATCGAAGGCACAAGGAAGATTTTTCGCCTTCCCGTGGAAAATTATCGCTGCCGATCAGGTCTGCGGCAGGGTAACCCCTCGCTGGCCCTGGTACTTGCCTCCCCGATCCTTGTAGGACGTCTCACATACCTCGTCCGACTCGAAGAACAACATCTGCGCCACGCCCTCGTTGGCGTAGATTTTTGCGGGCAAGGGCGTGGTGTTGGAAAATTCCAGCGTGACATGCCCTTCCCACTCCGGCTCCAGCGGCGTCACATTGACGATGATCCCGCAGCGAGCGTAAGTGGACTTGCCCAGGCAGATCGTTAGCACATTTCGCGGTATGCGAAAATATTCCACCGTCCTGGCCAGGGCAAAGGAATTGGGCGGAATGATGCACACGTCCGCATTGACGTCGACAAAGCTGTTGGCGTCAAACCTCTTCGGGTCCACGATCGCAGAGTTGATGTTGGTGAAGATCTTGAACTCACCGGCACAACGCACGTCGTAGCCATAGCTGGAGGTCCCGTAGGAGACGATCTTGCCGCCCTCATTGGCACGCACCTGGCCCGGCTCAAAGGGTTCGATCATGCCCTGCTCTGCCGCCATACGGCGGATCCATCTATCTGCTTTTATGCTCATTTAACTAACTGTTTTCTATTGATATTTTTGGGAAAAGTCGACTATAGTCCCGCCCCTGGGCGGCCAACTTGGCGACGGCACTGCGAGCAATCTCACGGTAGCGCAGGGCCAACAGGCCCTCGGGATCAGCGACCACCGTAGGCTGACCAGAGTCCACTTCCTCGCGGATGCGTATGTCCAGGGGCAGCGAACCCAGCAGGGGCACGCCGTACTGGTCGGCCATAGAGGCACCGCCACCGGATCCGAATATGTGCTCTTCGTGACCGCACTGGGAGCAAATATGCGTGCTCATGTTCTCCACCACGCCCAACACCGGCACGGAAACCTTCTCAAACATCTTGAGGCCCTTGCGCGCATCCAGGAGAGCGATGTCCTGGGGCGTGGTCACGATTACCGCGCCACTTACCGGCACCTGCTGAGACAGGGTCAGGGCGATATCTCCCGTGCCGGGCGGCATATCCACCACCAGGTAGTCCAGGTCACCCCAGTTGGTATCACCAATTAGCTGGTTCAGGGCCGAGGTCACCATGGGACCGCGCCAAATCATGGGTTCTTCTTCGTCGACCATGAAACCTATGGACATGCACTCCAGACCATAGGCCACCAGGGGATCAATGGACTTGCCATCGGGTGTTTCCGGACGCTTTCCTGACAGGCCGAGCATGCGCGGCTGGGATGGGCCATAAATATCGGCATCCAGAATCCCCACGCGGGCGCCTTCGGCGACCAGGGCCAGGGCGATGTTCACCGCAGTTGTAGACTTACCCACCCCGCCCTTGCCGGAGGCCACGGCAATGATGTTCTTGATCGTCTTGATTGGCTTTAAATTGCGCTGGACTGCATGCGACAGAATGTTCCAGGTCAAATCAAGCCGGACTTCCTTGATACCCTCCAACCCGATCAATTTCTCGCTCAGGATCTGCTCGAATTCCTTGCGCGCGCCCTTCGCCGGGTAACCAAGTTCAAGCTCGACGCTGGCCACGCCCTGTTCAACGTTTACCGCCTTGATCCATTTCAACTCGCCCAGACTGCGCTCGGCATAGGGGTCCCGCAGTACCTTTACGGTGTTGAGAACCCTGGTATTTATGTCTTGATCCATAGGTGTACGACTAGCCCCTGATATTGCGTGTCAATATGCTGCGAAGGTCGGGATTGTACCCGAAAGAGAAAAATTCATACTATTGAATGGCTCAAGGGTATTGCCCAAGCGCAACAAACCCGTAAACTGACCCTCGCCGGTCCTGGCTGCGGACTGCCTGAGCAGGCGCAGTGTGGCATAATCACTGACGATGTTCGGCTGTTGCTCAAAGGGCACACGCGTCCGGATATGACCCAGGGTACCCGATGGACAGGAATTGCTCCTGCCCGGCATAAGGAACATCAATCGAGAATATGGATTTACTACCCGCGATTGCGATCTGTTCAGCCAACTGCAGGGCCGTTCGCAGGCCCTGGAGTACAGCCTGCGAAACCGGCGAGCGCCTATGCTGAGAATGTTCGGATCAATGAAGACCGAAAAGCTGCTGGGCCAGCTGCTCGATAGCGCGGAAGGCGACCCTGCGAAATCCCGCAAGATCGTCGAGGCCCTGTCACGGATCGGTGCGCCCGCCATTCCAAAACTGGTTGCAGCCCTGGAACACAGCAGCAAGAAAGAAACCGTGCTGATTGTAGAGGCGCTTTCCAACATCCTGGACAACAAGACACTGCCGCAATTCATCAAAGGCCTGGAAAGCTCAAACCAGCGAATCATTTCCGGTCTGGCCTGGGCGATGAGCACCAATGACCGCTTTGATCCGAACAAGCTCCTGGCGGCGCTTACCCAGCCGGATATGAACAAGGCGGGTGTGATAGCAATTCTCTCGGCCCACAAGAAGCGATTGAATTTGCGCGAATTGCTCACCCTGGCCTACGAATTGGAGCCCAATGACAAGGCGGCCCTGTTCCGCATCATAGGGGATATGGCAAATGAGCAGATGGTGCCAGAACTGATCAACCGGCTGGAAGGCAAGGACCCGCTGGTACGCGTTCACCTTATGTCTATCCTGGCCGGGTTTGACAAGCCAGCCGTGCATCGGGCGCTGGAAAAGCAACTGGCTGATCGCAACAAGCTGGTCAGGCAGGCTGCCCTGAATTCACTGGCCAAGGCCAAGGGCAAGGTCAATATTCAGCTCTTGTGTTCCTTGTTGCAGGACGCCGAACTGGACGTGCAGAGCAAGGCTGTGGACGTGATCATTGCCCAGCGCCACCCGGAGACCATCAAGTACCTGGTTGAAGTCCTCAAGGACGAATCTGAATACGCGAGACGCTCGGCAGTGGAGGTGCTTAACGAAATTGGCGATGCCGATTCGATCAAGTACTTGCTGGATGCGATCAAGGATGAGGACTGGTGGGTGCGTTCCAGGGCAGGCGATGCGCTGGCCAAGATCGGCGGTCCCAAGGTAGTGGAAGCTGTGTTGGCGCTGGTACAGGACGAGGACGAGGAAATTCGCCGATCGGCCGTGGAGATACTCAACTCCACCAAGGACGAACGGGCTGTCCGTCACCTGATGACCGCTACCGAGGACAAGGACTGGTGGGTCAGGGAACGATCTGCCGATGCCCTGGCGGAAATCGGTGATAAAAAGGCTCTCCCGTCTTTGAGAAAAATGCTGACGGGTGACCCGCGCTCGATACCGGCAGCCATTCGGGCCCTGGCCAAGATGGGCGACCATGCCTCGGTAGACAAGCTGGTGAAGTTGCTGGGAAGCCCGGAGCGGGAAATCAAGATCGAAGCCGTCAAGGCCCTGGCCTCATTGACCGAGGAAACCCAGGCCGAACTGGTGCGTCAAAACCTGGCTTCCCTGGCCACAGATCGGGACGCAACGATCAACAAGGTTGTACTTACGGCGATGGAAAACCTGGACGTGCGTTTCTCGCCGACCGCGATAGCCGCCCGGGAGGACGGCGCGAAGTTTGTCGAGCCGAACAAAACACTGCTCATGGATGCCCAGGACCTGCACAAGGTCATGGAAGCCCAGAAAGCGCCCACGCTGGATATTTCCACCATCAAGCCCGGCGACGTGATCGAGGGGCGTTACAAGTATATCCAGAAGATCGGCAAGGGTGCATTCGGCACCGTGTTGCTGATGGAAGACACGGTGGTGGATGAGCAACTCATTTTGAAATTCCTGAATCCCAATGTCTCCTCGGACGAGGAGATGCTGCAGCGCTTCGTGCACGAACTGCGCTACTCAAGAAAAATCACGCACAAGAACGTCATTCGAATTTTTGACTTCCTGCATCTGGGCGGTCATTACGCTATTTCCATGGAGTATTTCCCCTCGCATACCCTGGGACAGGAAGTCACCGAAGGCAAGCCTCTTCCGATCAGCAAGGCAGTAGGTTTCGCCATGGATATTGCCACCGGTATGACAGTGGCTCACCAGGCCGGAATCGTGCACAGGGATCTAAAACCTGCCAACATTCTCATCAATGATGAAGGCTTGCTGAAGATCGTGGACTTTGGTGTGGCCGCGGCGCGCTCCAGCGGCGACACGCAGCTTACCAAGACCGGCTACGTGATCGGTTCGCCCAAGTACATGGCGCCAGAGCAAATTCTGGGCAAAAAGGTGGATGAGAAGGCCGACATTTACAGCGTTGGCGTGATATTGTACGAAATGCTCACCGGGGTACCACCGTATACCAAGGGCGACCACATGTCGGTCATGTACCAGCATGTGCAAGGCAAGGCACAGACCGTCAGGGAATTGAATCAGAATATTCCCGAGGGACTGGAGGCTGTCGTATCCCGGGCCATGGAGGTGGATCGCAGCAAGCGCTTCACCTCGATGGATGACTTTAGGCGAGCGCTCGAAGAATACAGCTAGCCGTTCCTGGACAAGCCCCGGCGCCAGGAAAGGCACAGGGTGATAAATGGCTAGACTAGACTCGTTTTTAAAACTCGGCCTGGCCCAGGGATGCTCAGATGTGCACCTTGCGGTCGGCGTCCCCCCTATGTTGCGTATGTTCGGTGAACTGATGCCCATCAAGTTCCGCGACCTGAGCAGCACAGAATTGGAAACCTATCTCTACGAAGTCCTGACGCCCAAGCAGAAGCAATGGTTCGACAGCGGCCAGGACCTGGACTTTTCCTATGTCTCAGAGGATGGCGGTCGCTACCGGGCCAATATTTATCGCAAGGAAACCGGTCTGGGCGCTGCCTTCAGGAATATTCCAGCGGACATTCCCGCACTCGAAAAGCTGGGCCTGCCGGACGTGGTGGCGAAACTGTGCGACTACCACCAGGGCATGGTCCTGGTCACCGGTTCCACCGGTACCGGCAAATCCACCACCCTGGCCTCGATGATTGATTTCATCAATACCAACAGGAAGGTCAACATTATCAGCCTGGAAGATCCGATCGAATTCGTGCACCGGAGCAAGAATTCCCAGGTCGTGCAGCGCGAGGTAGGTACGCATGTGCCAAGTTTCGCCGCCGGGGTGCGGGCGGCCATGCGTGAGGATCCCGATGTGATCCTGGTGGGTGAGTTGCGTGATGCGGAAACCATCTCCATGGCCATGACCGCAGCGGAAACCGGCCACCTGGTGCTGGGTACCCTGCACACCACCAGCGCGGTAAAAACCATTGATCGAATCATTGATGCCCTGCCTGCAGATGAACGCGAGCAGACCAAGAGCTTTCTGTCCCAGGGACTGATCGCCGTGCTGACCCAATTTCTCGTGCGCACCCACGACGGGCGTGGGCGCAAGGCGATAGTCGAATCCCTGATCATGACCCGGGCCATCGCCAAGCTTATTATGACTGACCAGAGCCACCAGATTCCCGCCCAATTGCAGACCGGTCGGGACAAGGGTATGCAGTTGCTTGACCAGGCCTTGTTGCAGGCCATCCAGGCCAAGGAAGTCGATCCGGATGACGCGTACAACTACGCGGTCGACAAAAAGCAGTTCCAGCGTTTTGTCACAGACACTTCCATACTTCCGAAGATTGACCTGGCTGATTCCTGAGTAAGGCGTAGGAGAGAACACACGTGGCAGCAATAGATTCCTATCTCCGGCGCCTGGTCGAATTGGGTGGATCAGATCTGCACTTCCTGGCAGGCGATCCTCCACGCGTGCGCGTAAACGGGGATCTGCGGTCCCTGGATGACAAACCGCTGGATGCCAAGACGGCCCAGGAATTGCTGGAAGAGATACTGTCACCGGCCGCAAGAAAGGCGCTGGATGACCATGACGGTGCCGACTTTGCCCATGATATTGAAGGCGTAGGTCGCTTCCGGGTAAACGTGCTACGTCAATTGAACGGAATGGGCGGGGTTTTCCGGGCCATACCCTCCAGCGCCAAGACACTCCAGGAATTGGCCATGCCCAGCGTGGTCTACAGCCTGTGCAAGCACAAGAATGGCCTGATCCTGGTCACCGGCAAGACCGGCTCGGGCAAGTCCACCACACTGGCAGCGATGGTGGACGCCATTAATCGCCGACTGAAAGGTCATATCGTAACCATCGAAGACCCCATCGAGTTCGTACACCCGCGGCGCAGCTGTCTGATCAGCCAGCGCGAAGTAGGCGTGCACACGCAGTCCTTCGCCGACGCCCTGCGCTCCGCCTTGCGCGAGGACCCGGACGTGATCCTGGTGGGCGAGCTTCGGGACCTGGAAACCATGTCTATCGCGGTGACCGCCGCCGAAATGGGTATCCTGGTGATGGGGACCCTGCATACCAACGGCGCCGCGCCCACTGTAGACCGCATCGTCAACGCATTCCCCACCGACAAGCAAAGCCATATTCGCACCATGCTTGCGACCTCGCTGCGCGGGGTAATTTCCCAGCAGTTGATACCCACTGTGGACCAAAAGGGTCGGGTCGCCGCACTGGAGATTATGGTCAATAACTCGGGGGTTTCGAACCTGATTCGCCAGGGCAAGCTGGACCAACTGGAGAATGCCATTCAAAGCGGCGCGGCATCAGGCATGCAAACCATGGACGGAGCCCTGATGCAGTTGTACAAGAGCCTCAAGATCACCGGCGACGA
>JAPHSC010000259.1 GCA_026193125.1 Gammaproteobacteria bacterium | reverse complement strand
CCTGGCCGGAAAGAAAGGCAACTTTGTGCTCCAGCATTTCGGCACCATGAACAAGGGGCAAAGCTCTCTTGTCCTGGAAGTGGTGCCAGATTCCGGGTCCGGGCAGTTAGCGGGATTGTCCGGAACAATGGCTATCAAGCTCGATGAAGGAAGACACAGCTACGAATTCGATTATGAACTGGGGGATTGAATCGGCGGGTGGCAGTCTGGAAGCAGGGCAGGCTCCAGTCGATCATCTGAAGCCGTTGTCATGCTCTTGCGCCAGGCAGTATCATGCCGAACATGGCAACTCCCTCAAAATCTTCACCACCCTCGCGCGCGAGGCGGTCTTCCCCGCCGAAAGCAAAAGTACCAAAGTCCTCAGCGAAACCCTACCTTCGTTTCTCTCATTCCGTTCCACTGCGTAAGAGAACGCTTGATTTGCTCGATACTCTCGAGCAGGCGCCAGATGCGACTGTGCACCGCGAGGCACTGACCGAGCTCGTACTGGAGTTGACCAGGAGTGGCTTTGAAGCTTACTTCTTGCAGCCGCTTAAACTGGCCAGGGCAGGATTCATCCTGGAGCAGACTGCGAGCCTCGGTTTGGCAGGTACGCAACAGATGATGGCCCCTGTCATTCGGCAAATGATCGGGCGTATGAATGGTCCGCAGCTAGTCTCGGTATGCAGCTCAATCCGACAATTCATGCTGTAGACTGTCTGGCAACGGCTACTTGTATCACCACTGCACAGCGGCTTTTTAAATTGGCAGGAGTTCAACATGGCACAGGGTTCAGTATTTTCGATGAAGATTATTGGTGTCGCACTGGTGGTTCTCGGCCTCGGCCTGGCCTATTGGGGATATCAACTGTCTGATTCAGTTGAGTCACAAATAACTCACGCCTTTACCGGCTCAGATACAGATAAAGTCATGAGCTTCTACATTGGCGGTGCAGTCAGTTTTGTAGTCGGCTTGCTTCTTGTCGTTAAAAAGTAAAACCGGAGGCATCATGGACGTCAATGGATTGATTATTATGTTGGCAATTGGGGCATTGGCCGGTTGGCTGGCTGGCACTATTACCAAAGGCAAGGGCTTTGGAATCCTGGGCAATATTGTCATCGGGATAATTGGAGCCGTACTAGGTGGCTTCTTGTTCAGCCTCTTGGGTATCACAGCAGGTGGGCTAATAGGGTCACTGGTTATGGCAACCGTAGGTGCAGTAGCTCTGCTGTTTCTAATTCGCCTGGTAAAAAGTGCATGACATGGCCTCCGATCAGGATTTTATTGACTACCTGCTGGAACAAATCCAGGGTGCCGGAGCCATTACTTACCGGAAAATGTTTGGTGAATACGCGCTCTATTGTGATGGCAAAGTGGTCGCCCTTGTCTGCGACAACCAGTTATTCATAAAGCCGACGCAAGCAGGAAGGGCGTTCATCGGCGATGTAGTCGAGGCCCCCGCTTATCCGGGCGCCAGGCCCGCGTTTCTGATCGAAGAGAAAATCGAAGATGGAGACTGGATCAGCGAACTGGTAAAAATCACGGCAAGGGAGCTCCCGCTTCCCAGGCCAAAGAAGAAGCGCAAGGCGAAGAGCAAAAAGAAGACCGGTAAGAAATCTTAACGAGCATCCATGGATCCAGTTGCCGGTTCGTGAATCCCGATGCGTGGAGCGTATAATGCTCCCGGACAATAATACGCTTTTCAAGGAAAGTCAGGATGGAATTCAAGGAAAGGCCTGCCGGCGGTGGCAGGAGTATTCTGGGCTCGGTAGCCACGATTGCCGGTGTTGTCCTGATTATCATTATCGGGATTGTGCTCTGGCACCTGCCCGGCTGGGTGGTAACGCTGTACCTGGTCGCCAGTGTGGTGACCTTTATCCTGTATGCCATGGACAAGTCGGCGGCGGGAAAAGAGGGGCGCAGGGCGCCGGAAAGCGCCATGCACCTGTTGTCCCTGCTCGGGGGTTGGCCCGGCGCCCTCCTTGCCCAGCGTCTTCTGAATCATAAGTCGACCAAGGCCTCATTTCAGATGATGTTCTGGGTTACCGTGGTGCTCAACTGTGCCGCATTTTTCCTGCTTTTCAGAAGAACTGCCGGCAACTTGCTCGGGTTCTGATACTGGCCATTTTTCTCCTGGCCGACGCCAGGCCGCTAACCTGCGTGTACAGCCTAAACCAGCACGACCTGGGAGCGCATGCTGTACAGGATGAACAGCAGTTCTTCCTGCTCGCGTTGGCCGATACTGTTTTTTCCCATTGCGTCCAGCGCGTCGTCCAGGACTGCCATGAACTCGGAGGCCGCAATGTTCATGCCCTTGTGCGCTGCCAGCATGTCTTTGCCCTTGTAGTTGTTGGGGCCACCGGTGCCCGCAATCAGGAAGGTTGCCGCCGCATTCTTCAGGGCGGGAACGTCGCCACCTTCGAAGCGCGTGGCGATCGCCTTGTTGGCCAGGTGATTATCCACCAGGTCGTTGGCGAGTTCGGTTGCGCCCTTGGTTCCACCCAGTCGTTCGTAAAGTGACGTGCTCATGTTTCTTCTCCGATTATTTACTGTTTACTGCGCAGGATGTTTTTTTCAGTCTTGCCATAGTGAAACATACCGACGACTATGGCGCATGATAAGTACAAAATCTGTAGTTCAGTGTGCACTGATGAAAACGGCTGAATTGGCCAGGGAGACCCCATATGAAAACTTACGGCCAGTTCTGCCCCCTGGCGCAAGCCGCGCAGTTATTATGTGAGCGCTGGACACTGTTGCTTGTGCGAGAGTTGATCGCTGGCAGCACCCGATTCGGCGAACTGCAGAAAGGCCTGCCCCTGATGTCGCCGACCTTGTTGTCT
>JAPHSC010000171.1 GCA_026193125.1 Gammaproteobacteria bacterium | reverse complement strand
CCTGACGCAAGAAGCCCGGGACCAGCCCGGGCTTCTTTCTCCTGTTACCTTGCGTCTACAAATCCCGGGTCTTGTAGAATGCTCTCTCCGAGACGTCGTGATAGGCCGCAACATGCTTCTGGAATGCACTGAAACTTTCGTACACTTTGGCCGACAAGGGGTCAGCAGCAATGGTGTCGGCAATCACACCCACGCTCAACTCCTTCAAGCGCTTTAGCACCTCGTTGGGGAATGCCCTGGGCACAATGCCGTGCTCGGTTTCCAGGGTTGCCAGCGCCTCGGCGTTTCTCGCTGTGTATTCGGCCAACATTTCGCTGTTTACCTGGGAAATGACCGAGTCCACGATGCCCTGCAAGTCTGCGGGCAGGGCCTCAAAGGCCGCCTTGTTTACCATGCATTCCAGCACGGTGCCCGGCTCGTGCCAGCCAGGATAATAGTAGAACTTGGCCGCCTGGTGCAGGCCAAACGCCAGGTCATTGTAGGGACCAATCCATTCAGTCGCATCAATGGTGCCGGTCTGCAGGGCGGTGAAGATTTCCCCGCCCGGTAGCAACACCGGAATGCCACCGGCACGCTTGAGTATTTCTCCGCCCAGACCCGGGATACGCATTTTCAATCCCTTCAGATCCTCCAGGCTGTTAATCTCCTTGTTAAACCATCCGCCCATCTGGGTGCCGGTATTTCCACCGGGATGTGGCAGGACGCCAAAAGGCGCATACACTTCTCGCCACAATTCGATGCCACCACCATAGTAAAGCCAGGCGTTCATTTCCTGCGCATTCATGCCAAAAGGCACGGCGGCAAAGAACTGGGCGGCCGGAGCCTTGCCCTTCCAGTAGTAGGATGCGCCATGACCGAGTTGTGCGCTGCCCTCGGATACCGCGGTCATCACTTCCATGGCAGGTACCAACTCGCCGGCCGCATAGACCTGTACGGTTATCCTGCCGCCCGAATTCTGGGTAATCAGCCGGGCGATTCTTTCAGCCCCGATGCCCACACCCGGAAAATTTTTCGGCCAGGTAGTCACCATGGTCCATTTATGGGTCTCGGCTTCTGCGGATTTTTTTGCCGCTCCCGATGGATCAGCACCGGAGCAAGCGGACAAACCGGCGACCGCCAGACCGCCACCTATACCCTTGATCAAATCTCTGCGCTTCATGACTTCCCCCTGGTTAGACATAACAACTTGGTTTTATCCGTGTGTCGAGTACTGCGAGTACTGACTGACCATAATGCTACAAAGCCTGCCTTTTCTGCCAGTCATTACAGGCTTCAGCAAGAACAGGCCATAATTCCCACCTATAGAACCGATCTGGTAAAGATTGGGATCACAAACACCACTTTACGTCGAATTATGGATACGTCCCATTTTCAGACGAAAAATTGGATAAATAACGCCTTGATTGGTTAAATACGGGTTTGTTTATAGCTAATAGTGGAATTGTTAATCACTTTTAAAGCGAACACCAAACACCGATATGAGTTTGAGGACGCTTTACCACCCAAAAACAGTACAATGCGCGGGTATTCACCAGGAGACCTGGCCCATGATCGGACTCATTCAACGTGTCAGCCATGCCAAGGTCGTGGTGGACGGACAGGCGACCGGCGAGATAGGCACGGGCATCCTGGCCCTGATTGGCGTACAGCGTGGTGATACAGAGGATAGCGCACGACGCCTGCTGGACAGGATCCTGGCCTACCGCGTGTTCCCGGATGCTACGCACCGCATGAACCTGAGTCTGGCGGATACCGGCGGTGGCTTGCTGCTGGTGCCACAGTTCACGCTGGCAGCAGACACCGGAAAGGGGAATCGGGCCAGTTTCACACCCGCGGCGGCGCCGGACTACGCCCAGACCCTGTTCCTGTTTCTGGCCGGCCTGGCACAGCAGGCTCACTCCCCGGTGGCAACAGGCGTTTTTGGGGCGGACATGAAAGTACACCTGGTTAACGATGGCCCGGTGACATTTTGGCTGGAAACCGCGACTGCTCGATAAGGGCGCCCCTGATAAGGTTTTCTTGCAACCCGGCTTTTTGCAGTATCATTAGCGCTACTTCAATACTTGGACCGGAGTGAACATGGGACTAGGTGGCATTAGTATGTGGCAGTTGTTGATCGTTCTGCTCATCGTGGTATTGGTTTTCGGCACCAAGAAGCTCAAGGGCCTGGGATCAGACCTGGGTGGGGCGGTAAAGGGATTCCGAAGCTCCATGAGCGATGTGGAGAAAGAGGAAACCAAGAAAGTCAGCGACCAGAAAGAGGACGCAGACTTTGACTCCTCTGAATCCTCCCAAACCGAGAAGGCCAGCGAGAAACACTCCTGATCGCCTGCCATGTTTGACGTCGGATTCTGGGAAATTCTGCTCATAGGCACCCTCGGGTTGCTGGTCCTGGGACCCGAGCGTTTGCCCAAGGTTGCCAGGCGCCTGGGTAGGTGGACAGGCCAGGCAAAAGCCATGGCGCGCAGTCTGCGCACTCAACTCGAGTCAGAGATGGAACTGTCAGAGCTGAAGAAGCAGGCTGACGCATTCAAGGACGCCATGAAGTCCGACCCTACCGCCAAACCGCAGGCAAAGACGAAGCCGCAGCCGGCTACCGGCAACCCAGAAGCCGAAAAACCTGCTACAGCCTCCAAGGCGCAAGCCGAAGACCCTGCCGCAGCCGACAAGACCGGGGCCGATGAAATCGCCCCCTGATACAAACGAGGCAGAGACGCACAGCGAGGGCACGTTGATCTCTCACTTGCTGGAGCTGCGTGGCCGGCTGATGAAGATTGTCGTCTCTGTGCTGGTGATGTTTGTTTGCCTGGCGCCATTCTCGGAAAATCTCTTCAGCCTGGTCGCTCTACCCCTGATGGAGAAACTGCCGGAGGGAGCAACCATGATTGCCACACAGGTGGCATCACCCTTCCTCACTCCGTTTAAACTGACTTTTCTGCTGGCGATTTTCCTGGCCATACCGGTAATCCTCTATCAAATATGGGCCTTCGTGGCTCCAGGCCTGTATCAGCAGGAGAAGCGTTTCGTATTGCCTCTGCTGGCCTCAAGCATTCTGCTGTTCTACTCGGGCGTGGCATTTGCCTACTACATCGTATTTCCCTTGATGTTCAGCTTTTTCACTGCCGTGGCTCCGGTGGGCGTGACGGTGATGACCGATATAACGTCCTATCTCGACTTTGTGCTCACCCTGTTTTTTGCCTTTGGAATTGCCTTTGAAGTGCCTGTCGCCACAGTGCTGCTGGTGCGCTCAGGCATCGTCACACCCTCGGATCTGACTGAAAAGCGCGCCTATATTTTCCTCGGTTGTTTCGTCGTGGGTATGTTGCTTACGCCGCCGGATGTGATCTCGCAGACACTGCTTGCCTTGCCGGTTTACTGCTTGTACGAGATAGGTATCATCATGGCGCGTGTCATGGTGCCGGGTTACAAGGAAGTCGAGGCGCAACGAAAACAGGCTGCCGAAGAGGATGCGGAGGCCGAAAAGGCCTGATTTGGATACGGCCTTCTACATTCTGATCAGGTATTCGACATGAGGCGGGTATTGGTGCATATAATGCCGGCTTTATTTTTAACGACCTTGCCCGTCGCCACCTTTGCTGCAATCCCGGTGCAAGATACTAAGAATCGAAGGAGCTAATCCATGTCCAAGGCACCCGACACCGGAGACTTTCTAGGCCATCCCAAGGGGCTGTTCCTGCTCTTTACCACAGAAATGTGGGAGCGCTTCAGCTACTACGCCATGCGCGCCATCCTGGTTCTCTACCTGGTAGACAGGATGCAGGCCGACGGCGGTCATGGTCTTGGTTGGGACAACGCCAGTGCATTGAAGCTGTACGGCTGGTTTACCGGCCTGGTTTATATCACGCCCCTGCTCGGCGGCTGGCTGGCTGACAATGTACTCGGTCAACGCAAGGCGATTATTTTCGGCGGCACCCTGATGGCCGCAGGACAATTCATGCTGGGTACGCCGCATGCGTGGATTCCGGGAATGGAAAACCAGGCTTTTTACCTGGGCCTGGCCCTGCTGATCGCGGGTAACGGTTTGTTCAAGCCGAATATTTCCACCATGGTGGGTGACCTGTATCACGAGGGTGACCACCGTCGCGACGGAGCCTTCACCATTTTCTATATG
>JAPHSC010000148.1 GCA_026193125.1 Gammaproteobacteria bacterium | reverse complement strand
TCTGTGCACGCCATGCTGTTCGCAGCCGGTGATGCAATGGGCGCGGTGCATGGCGTGAACTGGCTGCGTAAGCAGGGTCTGCCGGTGTTCGCCACCTGCGGGCTGATCACACTCGCCCCGCTTGCCGCAAGAGAGGCCAGACAATCTATCAACCTGCCCAGCGTATCACTGAAGAAACTGGCAGACCCTTCGTGGGCGGCTGCCTTGCATGAGCAATACTCACTTTCTATCGCCAGACCTGTACTCGGCATCGCCAGCCTTGGGAACACCCGGTGAGTGCCCTGCCCCCGCTATTGGGGGGCCGGCGACGGGGATTAATCGTACGACTGGTCGCCAACGGGCTTGCGCAAACAGCCACCTCGGTGTTGTTCGTGCTCGGCCTGCACTCGGTTGTAGAATCGGCAACTTCCCAGCCAGCGACCGCTCCAACCCTGTGGATGACTGCAGCCCTGGCTGCACTCGTACTGATGCTGGGTTGGCTGAGAGTGCTTGCGCAACGTCACGCAGAGGAACTGGGCCAGGACTACGTTCACCGGGTAAGACTGCGTCTGTTCCGGCATCTTTGCACCTTGTCTTATCGCACCCATCAAGAACGCAGTCAGGGTGCCACCCTGCTGAGATTCATCGGTGATCTGAGTGCCTTGCGTCAGTGGATCAGTCTGGGACTGGCGCGCTTGTGCGTGGCGGCGATAACAGCCATTGGCACCCTGCTGGCTCTGGTGTGGGTAAGCCCGACTCTGGCCCTGGCGGTAACCACGGTACTTATAGTTGGCGCTATCTCGACCATGCTACTGGGCAAGCCGTTACACCTGTCAGTGCTGGAGTCCCGGCGACAAAGGGCCAGGCTCGCCAACCAGGTCAGCGAGAAAACCGGCAACATCGAGGTCATCCAGGCTCATGGACAGGAAAAAAGGGAGCGCCTGGTCATCAACCGCTATAGCAAGCGCCTGAAGACTGCCATGATCGCCAGGGCAGTCGCCATGGGACATTTGCGGGCCACCACCCAGGTCACAGCCATGCTGGCCATCGCATGTGCCGTCGTCCTGGGCAGCTATGGCGTGGCGGCCGGCATGATGCGAGCTGGCGAGATCGTTGCCGCCATGGCGGTTGTCGGCATGCTCATTCCTCCGATTAGGGACCTGGGTCGCGTCTACGAATACTGGCGACGGGCCAGCGTCTCCATCGACAAGCTCAGGAATTTCCTGTCTACCAAATCCGAGGTCATTGATGCAAAAGGGGCGGAACCCCTGCGCATGGAAACCGGCGCCATCGAATTACAAAATCTTTCTGTCGCAGGCGTCCTGGATAATGCGAGTGCAAGTATTCCCGGCGGCAGCGTGGTTGCGCTTCTGGGCGCAAACGGGTCGGGGAAATCCACTTTGCTGGGGCTCCTGGGCCGGCAAATCAACGCCGAAGCGGGCAGCATCCTGATCGACGGCCAGGACATTCGGGGCGTCACGCTGCAATCAATGCGCCAATGTGTGTCGATACTGGGGCCAGACCTCCCTCTGATGCGAGGCAGTTTCAGACGAAACCTTTGTTATCGCGAGCCCGGTGCTTCAGAGGAAACGCAATGGACGGCATTACGCATGGCCGGTGCGGAGGAGTTGGTAAATGCGTTGCCAAGAGGCCTGAATACCAGGCTAAGTTCCCGCGGCGCAAACTTGTCTGTAGGCCAACGACAACGCATTGCCCTGGCCAGGGCCGTTCTTGGCCAACCCCCAATTCTGTTGCTGGATGAGGTCGACGCCAACCTTGACGATGAGGCAAAGGAGTCGTTTTACCACATGATCCAGAACTACCCGGGAACCGTGATAATGGCGACCCATGATGCTCACCTGGCGAGCCTGGCCGACATCACATGGATACTGGCGGACCACCAGTTGTTTAGCTTGCCCAAGAGCCCCGCGGAAGAATCCAGAGCCGCTGACGAGGTAGTCGGTCTTTGACCGTCTTGGCGTAGCCAAATCACACGCGAATCACTTGAACGGACCAAATCATGACCGAGATGAACGACAGTCGAATTGAGTCGCCGGAAGGCGGGCGGCTGATAAACGGCGTTGCAGGGAACGCGGGTGACGAACTGTCATATCAACTTTACCTGCCGGCGACGCTGCGTCCCTCGCGCCCGGTATTGACAGCAGTTCATGGCATATCTCGTAATCCCCTGGATTGGTTGAATCTATTCAAGCCTTCCGCGGACACCCATGGGGTTGCCTTGTTTACACCTTTATTCGACGAGGCCCGATTCGGGGACTTCCAGCGATTGGGACGCCATGGGCGTGGACAGCGAGCCGACCACGCATTGATCCGAGTACTGGACAAACTGTCCGATGAGCATGGTATGCGGCCGAGTATGGCACTGTTTGGCTTTTCCGGTGGGGCGCAATTCGCCCATCGTTTTGCCATGGTCCATTCATCAAGAGTCTCCTCGCTTGTGCTGGGTGCGGCAGGTTGGTACACCTGGCCCGATTCAAGCACGGGTTTTCCCTATGGAACCCGTCCCATTAGTGCCCTCCCGGGCGTAAATTTTGACCCGGAGAAGCTACTGTCTATTCCGATTCGCGTAATTGTCGGACGTGACGACACGATTCGCGATCAAACCCTTAACACTCGCGCTCGAATTGACAAGACCCAGGGGCGGACCAGGCGCGACCGGGCCGAGAACTGGGTTCGCGCCATGCACACGCTGGCGCTCGCCAGGAACCTGCCAGCCCGCGTGGACCTGCAATTTCTCGATGGCACAGGACATTCTGTACTGGACAGGGGCAGCGACCATATGCTGCGCAGCCTGACCTGTAACTGGTTTTTCGATTCCAACAACAACTCACTCTGAAACGGATCACAAACATGACAAAATTTTCTTTCTACGCGCTGGTCGCAGCCTTGCTGTTCGGCTTCTCCAATTACGCACATGCCCAGGTAGAAGCGGAATGGGATTCGGGTATTCGCATGAATATGGGTTCCGAAAGCTACCTAAAGCTGGGTGGCCGACTGCACCTGGATTACGCATCCATCAATGATGACGTAACACCCATGGACGGGGGCTTCGAGGTACGACGCGCCCGCGCTTCACTGCGCGGCCGTTTCAGCAACGACTG
>JAPHSC010000110.1 GCA_026193125.1 Gammaproteobacteria bacterium | reverse complement strand
GGTCGTCCAGCATCAGCGCCAGTTCGGTGGCGCGCTCGGCTACCGAAGGGTCCGAACCAGCCTCGGCAGCCAGGCGGTATTCCCGAGCCGCGTCATTCAGCTGACCGCGCTGAAGCGCCATTTCGCCCAGCATCAGGTGGTAGGTGGCCGCCTCCCGCTCGCCCGCCGGCGCACTGGCACCCGCGTCCTGCTGCGTGTCCAAAGGCGCGGCTGCCTGCCCGGCACAGCCGGTCATCACTACCGCCAAAACCAATGTAAGTATAAATAGCCTCATATAAACAGCCGATTTTCGCTAAAATGCCGAGCGGAGAAAGGTAGCATAAGACTCTGCCGTACTTGTTATAAATCTACGCATAAACGAAAATTCCGCTCCGCACGGAAAAAATACAGACCGCATGTCGCTAACGATCCTTGGAATCAATCATCGGACCGCTCCGGTCTCTGTTCGTGAGAAGGTTGCGTTTGGGCCTGAACAATTGCCCCGCGCGCTGCAGGAGACCCTGGAGTTACCGGGTGTTCGCGAGGCCCTGATTGTTTCCACCTGCAATCGTACGGAATTGTATTGCGCGGTTGAGGACGGCGGCGACAAGCAGATCCAGGATTGGCTGGTGGGCTTTCATGGTCTGCAAGAAGAGGCCATGGATTGCCTGTTCCTGCTACGCGACCACGCGGCAATAGAGCACACCTTTAACGTCGCCAGCGGTCTGGAATCTGCGATCCTCGGGGAACCGCAGATCCTGGGCCAGATGAAACAGGCTTACCGGGACGCCCACGACGCGGGCAGCACTGGGCCACTGCTCAACGGTCTGTTTCAACATGCCTTTACGGTTGCCAAGCAAGTGCGTACCGATACCGAAATCGGCACCAGTCCGGTCTCGGTGGCCTATGCCGCAGTAAGCCTGGCGCGCCAGATTTTTGCGGGATTCGAGCGTCACAGCGCCCTCTTGATCGGCGCCGGTCAAACGATAGAACTGACCGCCCGTCATCTCCATGGCCATGGCATGAACCGCATTATCATTGCCAATCGCAATGTGGCCCGGGCCAGGGAGCTGGCAACCAGCGTGGATGGATTCGCGATCTCCCTGGACGAGATACCCGCGCATCTCTCGGAATCTGACATCGTGATCAGTTCAACCGCCAGTCCCGTGCCGCTGGTATCCCGGGCCATGGTGGAGGAGGCACTGAAGAAGCGCCGCCAGAAACCCATGTTCATGGTGGACATCGCGGTACCCAGGGACATAGAGGAAAGCGTGTCAGAGCTGAACGATGTTTACCTGTATACGGTAGATGATCTGCAAAACGTGGTGCAGGAGAACATGAAAACCCGGCAGGCCGCGGCCCTGCAAGCAAGGGAGATCATCGACGCCGAGGTTAAACGCTACCAAATGGCGCAGAGATCGCTGGACGCGGTACCGACGATCCAGGCCTTGCGCCACAATGCGGAGCAGATACGGGACCAGGTGTTGGCCCATTCCATGCGCCAGCTGGGAGCCGGGAAACCGACAGAGGAAGTGCTGCAGCAGCTGGCCATGCAGCTGACCAACAAGCTTATTCACCGACCCGTGGTGGAACTTCGCAGTGCCGGAGAAGATGGAAATACCGACCTTATTCGGGCAACGCGCGACTTGTTCGGACTGAATCGCAAACCAAAATAACCAGGACAGGATAGCCAGGGGGCAATCCCGTCAGTAGATACCCTTCACCGTGAAACAATCCATACGCAACAAATTGGACACTATCGCCGATCGCTTCGAAGAGGTCGGCCGCCTGTTGTCGGACCAGGGCGCGACGGCTGACAAGAATCGCTTCAGGGAACTGTCCCAGGAATATTCGCGTCTGGAACCGATGGTCCAGACCTACCAGCGCTACCAGGAAATACAAGGCGCGCTGGCCGAGGCCGAGGAAATGAGCACGGATAAGGACCTCGAGCTGCGGGAGATGGGGCAGGAAGAGGTCCGGGCACTGCTTGAGCAAAGCTCGAAGCTGGAGCTGGAGCTGCAAAAATTCCTGATTCCTCGCGATCCGCATGATGACAGCAACCTGTACCTGGAGATACGTGCCGGCACCGGCGGCGACGAGGCCGCGATTTTCGCCGGTGATCTGTTCCGCATGTACAGCCGCTATGCCGAAACCCGCGGCTGGCAGGTGGAAGTGATCAGTCAAAGCCACGGTGAACACGGTGGCTACAAGGAAATTATCAGTCGCCTCGCCGGCAAGGGTGCTTATTCCCGGTTGAAATTTGAAAGCGGTGCTCACCGTGTCCAACGGGTGCCGGAAACCGAGTCCCAGGGACGTATACACACCTCGGCCTGCACCGTGGCCGTTATGCCCGAAGCCGACGAGGTCGAGGAAATCGAGATCAATCCGGCGGACCTGCGTATCGATACATACCGGGCCTCCGGCGCCGGCGGACAGCACATAAACAAGACCGATTCGGCGGTCCGGGTCACCCACCTGCCCACGGGTATCGTGGTGGAATGCCAGGACGAGCGCTCGCAGCACAAGAACCGGGCCCGGGCTATGAGTCTGCTCAAATCCCGTATGCTTGCGGCCGAACAGGAACGTCACCAGGCCGAGCAGGCCCAGCAGCGCAAATCTCTGGTGGGTAGCGGCGATCGATCCGAGAGAATACGGACGTACAATTTCCCCCAGGGCAGAGTTTCTGATCACCGCATCAACCTGACCCTGTACAAGTTGGACACTATCATTCAGGGTGACCTGGACCAGGTGATAGAACCGTTGATGTCCGAATACCAGGCCGAGCTGTTGGCAACCCTGGAGTAAGCCAGGCGCGCGGGAAGGCAGCCAGCTCCCTGAATCTTCGGAAGGAGAGAGCGAGATGCGTTACCTGCCAGAAATCTTCGCCAACAACCGGCGCTGGGCCGAGGCTGTCCGGCGCGAGCGGCCGGGTTACCTGCCGGGTCTGAACGTCTCGCAAAACCCCCGCTTCCTCTGGATCGGTTGTTCAGACAGCCGCGTACCAGCCAACGAGATCTGCGGCCTGCAGCCCGGGGAGATGTTCAAGCACCGCAACGTCGCCAACCTGGTCCGGGAAAATGACCCCAATTGCCAGGCCGTGATCCAGTATGCGGTGCACACCCTGAAAGTCAGGCACATCGTGGTTTGCGGGCACTACCACTGCGGC
The DNA here is from genome assembly GCA_026193125.1 of Gammaproteobacteria bacterium. GTDB lineage: Bacteria > Pseudomonadota > Gammaproteobacteria > Steroidobacterales > BM003 > CAKZML01. The sequence continues at coordinate 22,333 of JAPHSC010000110.1, read as the reverse complement.
GGCGTGCGCGCCGCCATGGATGACACCCCACAGGACGGCCCCCTGGCAGGCTGGCTGGCGCCGGTGCGTGACCTGCGGCAGCACGAAGGGAGTTCCCTGGCCGGGCTGGACAGCGAGGAGCAGCGCTGGAACCGCTTGTGCGAACTCAACGTTATTGAGCAAGTGCGTAGCCTGGCCGCGCTGCCGCTGGTGCGCCAGACCTGGGATGAGGGCCGGCCACTGAGCCTGCACGGCTGGATGTACGAGTTTCATACTGGGCTGCTGCACGACCTGGACACCAGCATTTCAGGACCGCAGGCAACAGCCCCGTCCTAGCGCGTGCGCGTGGCGGCAGGCTTGACCTGTTTGCGCAGGTAATTGAGCACATCTGACCGCGTGATCAGGCCCAGGAAGCGATCACCATCGGTGACCGCTGCAAACGGCTGGGCGTGCAGGATGGACACCAGGTGATTCACCGGCAAATCCTTGTCCACCTTTACCGGAGAGGTCCGCATGGCGTCGGCCACAGGCGAACCCATCAGGTCCGGGTGTCCGAAAGCGTGGCGAATAATGTCATCCTCGGTGAGCACACCCACCAGGGTATCGCCATCCATTACCGGCAACTGGGAAAACCCGGCATTGCGCAGACGGTTATGCGCCGTGGTGAGAACATCGCCGGGCCCGACTACCACGGTGGCCCGCTCACCGTGAGGACGACCGATCAAATCGCGTAAGTCACCGAGGCTCTCACGTGTGATAAAGCCCTGGTCTTCCAACCAGAAATCATTGAACAACTTGGACAGGTACTTGTTGCCGGTATCGCAGGCAAAGGTCACCACACGTTTGGGCTCGGTCTGTTCACGACAATACTTCAAAGCCGCCGCAATCAGTGTGCCTGAAGACGAGCCCACCAACAGCCCCTCGCTACGCAACACCGCGCGTGCAGTATCAAAGGACTCGGCATCGGTGATGGTGTAAGCCTTCTTCACCAGGGACAGGTCGCAAATATCCGGTATGAAATCCTCGCCGATACCTTCCACCAGCCAGGAGCCACTCTCGCCGAGCTTGCCGGTCTTGACGTACTTCGCCAGCACCGAACCTTTCGGATCCGCCAGCACGATATCCACATTGGGCGCCTGCTCGCGGAAAAACCGACTCAGACCGGACACGGTGCCACTGGAGCCCACACCCACCACCACGGCATCCAGGCAGTGGTCCATATCGCGCCAGATCTCCGGACCGGTGGTGTCGTAGTGCGCCTTGGGATTGTCAGGGTTGCCAAACTGATTGATAAAGTAGGCACCTTGTTCTGCCGCCAGTCTGCGCCCCAGGTCCTGGTAGTACTCGGGATGCCCCCGGGCAACGTCGGAACGAGTCAGCACCACCTGGGCACCCATGGCGCGCAGGTTGAAAATCTTCTCCTGGCTCATCTTGTCGGGGATAACCAGGATCAGTTTGTAGCCCTTCTTGGCAGCCACCAGGGCCAGACCCAGACCCGTGTTACCGGCAGTGGCCTCGACTATCGTATCGCCCGGCTTAAGATCGCCCCGCTTTTCAGCTTCCTCGATCATGGACATACCAATGCGGTCCTTGATCGAACCACCGGGATTCATCAATTCCAGTTTCAGGTATAGCTCGCAAGGACCGGTATCCAGGCCGGTCACTTTCACCATCGGAGTGTTACCCACCATTTCCAACACGCTGTTGTAAATCATTCGATCCCCGATATTTTCAAGTGTGGCCGCCCTGGCGAAGGGCACGGTTGCTGACGCGTATTGTAGCGAACTCAGCTAGAATTGCGCCCATGCCTACTTTCAGTATTATCCCCACAATAAGCGACTTGCTGGCTGAAGCGACCGCGAAGCTTGCTCCTCACAGCGATTCTGCCCGGCTTGATACAGAGCTTTTACTGGCTTTCGTGCTGGATAAACCGCGCAGTTACCTGTACGCGCACGCTGATGAGAAACCGGACGCGGAGCGCTTCGATATTTTTGTCGGGCTGGTGCAAAGGCGTTGCCAGGGCGAACCACTGGCCTACATCACGGGCAGACGCGAATTCTGGTCCATGGAACTGGTCGTCAACCGCCACACGCTGATACCACGTCCGGAAACCGAGGTGCTGGTGCAACAGAGCCTGGCATGCCTGGACCCTGGCCCGCGGAGCGTGCTGGACCTGGGCACGGGCAGCGGGGCCATTGCCCTGGCCCTGGCCGGGGAGCGTCCGGAAGACCGCGTGGTCGCCACCGACATCAGCGCCGAAGCGCTGGCCGTCGCCCGCTTCAACGCCAGCCGGCTGGGCATCTCCAACATAGAATTCCTTGCGGGAAGCTGGTTTGAACCTGTAGCCGCGAGACGCTTTGACCTGATCGCCTCCAACCCGCCGTACGTGGCCGATGGAGACCCCCACCTGGAACTGAATGGCCTTCCCTACGAACCCGTTACTGCCCTGGTGGCAGGCGAGGATGGGCTGGATTGCATCCGTGACCTTGCCCGGCTGGCGCCCGCTCACCTGAACCAGGGCGGCTACCTGCTGCTTGAGCACGGTTATGATCAGGCTGAACGGGTCGCGAGCATACTTGCCGAGCAAGGTTTTACCGATATTCAGCACCACAGCGATTTGGCCGGCATCCCGCGGGTAAGCAGCGGCAAACTGGCCTGATCAAACGCCCGTCGACCAGCATCAGTTTGCGAGTCGTGTTACCCTCGCCGCCTTGATGGCCCCTTCCGGGGCTGAAGTCATCTACCATTTGCAACGAAACACGGAGGCAGCATGCTGCGTTTTTCTACCAATCTCGGCGATTTTGATGTCGAGTTATTCCAGGACAAGGCACCTATCACCGTGGAAAATTTTCTCTCCTACGTGGATGAGGAATTTTTCGACGGCACGATATTTCACCGGGTGATCCCGGGCTTCATGGTCCAGGGTGGCGGATTCACCGCCGACATGGATCAGAAGAAGACCCATGCCCAGATCAAGAACGAGGCAGACAATGGGCTGGGCAATGAGCGCGGTACCCTCGCTATGGCCCGCACCAGCGACATCAACAGCGCCACTGCCCAGTTCTTTATTAATCTGACAGACAATACTTTCCTGAATCACAGCAGCCGCGACTTCGGCTACGCGGTATTCGGCAAGGTCACCTCGGGTATGGATGTGGTTGACAAGATGGCCGCCCAGGCCACCGGAACCAAGCGCGGTCACTCAGATGTGCCGCTGGATGACATCGTGGTGAAGTCGGTACGTCGTATCGAGGACTGATCCCAACGGCTGGGGTCGATCTCTACCGGGGTCAGACCCCAAATAACTCGTTAATTGGGGTCTGACCCCCTTAATAACCGATGTTCGGCGCCAGCCAACGCTCGGCTTCATCCAACGTTAATCCCTTACGCCTGGCGTAATCGACCACCTGGTCTTTGTCGATTTTACCCAGGGCGAAATACTTGGACTGGGGATGAGAGAAGTACCATCCGCTGACCGCCGCCGTCGGCCACATGGCGTAGGACTCGGTAAGCTTGATACCGGTACGGGTCTCAACATCCAGCAGTTTGAACAACGAGGCTTTCTCGGTGTGATCCGGACAGGCGGGGTAGCCAGGCGCTGGACGGATGCCGGTGTAGCTTTCAGCCATGAGTTGCTCGTTGCTCAATCCTTCATTCGCCGCATAGCCCCAGTAGTCGGTACGCACCTGCTGGTGCAGGTATTCAGCAAAGGCCTCAGCCAGTCGGTCTGCCAGGGCCTTGAGCATGATGGAACTGTAGTCATCATGAACTTTCTCAAACTCCCGGGCCCGTTCTTCCACACCGTGCCCTGCCGTCACTGCAAAGGCGCCCAGGTAGTCGGCGATCCCCTGCTCGTGGGGCGCCAGGAAATCCGCCAGCGACAAGTGGGGCAGACCCGCTCGCAAGTTCTTTTGCTGACGCAGGTTATGCAGGGTCAGGATGCGTTGGTCACGCCCGGCGTCGGCAAAAACGGCGATGTCGTCGTGGCCTACAGTGTTGGCATGGAACAGACCGAGCACGCCTTTGGGCTGCAGCCAGTTTTCTGAAATCAGCTTGTCCATCATGGCCTGGGCATCGGCAAACAAAGACCGCGCCGCCTCACCGACTTCACTGTCCTGCAACACCGCAGGATAGGTGCCCCGGAATTCCCAGGCATTGAAGAAGGGCATCCAGTCCACGTAGGGCAGGAGTGTTTCCACGTCGACCTTGTCCAGCACGTGTATACCGGGCTTGTTCGGCGCAGGCGGTGTGTAGGCACTCCAGTTCACATCCAGCTTGTTGGCCCGGGCATCTGCGATGCTCACGGCCGGTCCCTTGCTGCGCTGTCCCGCGTGCTGTTCACGCCTGCGTTGATGCTCCGCCTTCACTTCGGCCACGTAGGGCGCTCTATCGGAGTCGCCGACCAGGTGCTGAGCCACACCTACTGCCCGGGAGGCGTCCTTCACATATAGCACCGGTCCCTCGTAACCAGGATCAATCTTCACCGAGGTATGCACCGGTGAGGTGGTCGCGCCACCGATCAACAGGGGAAGGTTCATCCCGCGGCGTTGCATCTCCTTCGCCACGTACACCATTTCATCCAGCGAGGGTGTGATCAGACCAGAGAGCCCTATCATGTTGGCTCCCTCGCGCTCGGCGGTATCCAGTATTTTTTCACAGGGCACCATGACACCCAGATCGATAACCTCGAAGTTATTGCACTGGAGCACCACGCCCACGATGTTCTTGCCGATGTCGTGCACATCACCTTTAACCGTAGCCATCACTATGCGGCCCTTGGTCTGGCCACCACCCCGCTTTTCCTGTTCGATGAACGGGATCAAATGCGCCACAGCTTTCTTCATCACCCTCGCTGACTTGACCACCTGGGGCAGAAACATCTTGCCCTCGCCAAACAGGTCACCAACGATGTTCATGCCGTCCATGAGGGGGCCCTCGATGACCTGCAGTGAATGCTCCGCCCTGAGCCTGGCTTCCTCGGTATCTGCGACAACGTATTCATCGATGCCCTTGACCAGGGCGTGCGCCAGGCGCTTTTCGACTTCCCAGTCACGCCATGCCAGGTCCTGGGTCTGGCGCGCACTGCCACCCTGTCCGCGAAAATCCTGCGCCAGTTCCAGCAGCCTCTCGGTGGCGTCGGCACGCCGGTTCAGGACCACGTCTTCCACCCGCTCCCGCAACTCGGCCGGGATGTCTTCGTAGATGGCCAACTGGCCGGCATTCACGATACCCATGTCCATGCCCGCCTTGATGGCGTGGTAGAGGAATACCGAGTGAATGGCCTCGCGCACAGCATTGTTGCCTCTGAACGAGAACGACACGTTGCTTACGCCGCCACTAACCAGGGCCTGGGGCATACGTTGCTTGATCTGCCGTGTGGCCTCGATAAAAGCCAATCCATAGCCGTTGTGAGCTTCAATGCCGGTAGCGACGGCAAATATATTCGGGTCAAAAATAATGTCCTCCGGCGGGAAGCCAACCTGCTCGGTAAGCAGCCGATAGGCTCGCTCACAAATCGACACCTTGCGTTCCACCGTGTCGGCCTGGCCCTCCTCGTCAAAGGCCATGACGATGACCGCCGCACCATAACGACGCACCAGCCGGGCTTGTTCCAGAAATGACTGTTCGCCCTCTTTCATACTGATGGAATTGACCACGCACTTTCCCTGCACGCACTTCAGGCCGGTTTCCAGTACACGCCACTTGGAGGAATCCAGCATCACCGGCACCCGCGAGATGTCCGGCTCGGCTGCCAGCAGGTTCAGGAAGGTGCGCATAGCCTTCTCCGAATCCAACATGCCCTCGTCCATGTTGATATCCACGACCTGGGCGCCGGCTTCTACCTGCTGGCGAGCAACATCCAGGGCCGCGTTATAGTCATTCGCCTCAATCAGTTTCCGAAAGACTGCGGACCCGGTGACGTTGGTGCGCTCACCCACGTTTACAAACAGGCTGTCTTCTCCGATATTCACGGCCTCGAGACCCGACAGACGCAACTTCGGCGTGATTACCGGCAAGGCCCTGGGCGCACAGTTCCTGACCGCGTGGCGAATGGCGGAAATATGCTCCGGAGTCGTTCCGCAACAGCCGCCCACAAGATTAAGCATGCCGCTGCGCGCGAACTCTGCAATCACCTCGGCCATGTGTTCCGGTGTGTCATCGTATTCACCAAATTCGTTGGGCAGACCGGCGTTGGGGTGGGCACTGACATGGCAATCGGCTACCCGCGACAGTTCAGCCACGTAAGGTCGTAACTCGGTGGCGCCCAGGGCGCAGTTCAAGCCCACGATCACCGGCTCGGCGTGACGCACGGAATTCCAGAATGCCTCGGTGGTCTGCCCGGACAGGGTGCGGCCGGAAGCATCGGTGATGGTGCCCGAAATCATGATGGGAATATCCAGGCCCAGTGACTCTCGAATGCCCGTGATGGCAAACAATGCGGCCTTGGCGTTCAAGGTGTCGAACACGGTTTCCACCATCAACAGGTCCACGCCCCCGGCGATCAAGGCCCGCGTGCAAACACTGTAGGCATCCACCAACTGGTCAAAGTCCGTGTTGCGATAACCCGGGTCGTTTACATCCGGAGACAGGGAAGCGGTACGTGAGGTAGGTCCCAATACGCCGGCCACGAGTCTGCGCACCCCGGTCCGCATGCTGTATTCGTCAGCCACTTCCCTGGCCAGTCGGGCTGACTCGCGGTTCATTTCCTCCACCAGGTCCTGCATGCCGTAATCGCTCATGGAAGGCGCATTAGCGGTGAAGGTATTCGTTTCGATCATGTCTGCGCCGGCTTCGAGGTAGGCGGCGTGAATATTTTTCACTACATCCGGCCGAGTCAGGCTAAGCAGGTCATTGTTGCCCTTCAGATCCTGCGGCCAATCAGCAAAGCGGGCGCCGCGAAAGTCACTTTCCTGCAGGCGGCAGGCCTGTACCATGGTGCCCATGGCGCCGTCCAGGATCAGGATGCGATCCCGCAATAGTTGCTGCAATTCCACTGTGCTGATAGTCATATACTGGTCTCGTGGTCAGGCCGCGCTCTGTGCGGCCCTTTCCGGGCGCAAGCCAAGGGCATGGCAGATGGCGTAGGTTAATTCGGATCGATTCAGGGTATAGAAATGAAACTCTTCCACACCCTGGCGCTGTAGTTCGTGAACCTGCTGTATCGCCACATTGGCTGCGATCAGCTGACGGGTTTCGGGATCATCCTCCAGACCGGCGAATTGTTGCCGTAACCACTGGGGCACCCGGGCGCCGCAACGGTCGGCAAAGGCAAGCATCTGGGGAAATCGGGTGATCGGTAAGATACCGGGGATAATCGGCGCGTCGATGCCCGCCGCAGCGCAGCGATCACGAAAGCGCAGATACACGGTAGTATCAAAAAAGAACTGGGTGATGGCGCGACTCGCCCCGGCATCAATTTTTCTCTTCAGGTTGTCGAGGTCAAAATCTGCATTGGGCGCCTCGGGATGCGTCTCCGGGTAGGCGGCCACAGTGATCTCGAAGTCACCCACGCCACGCAAGCCGGCCACCAGATCGGCGGCATATGCATAGCCGTCCGGCCGAGGGCTGTAGACCTTGTCCTGCTGGGGCGCGTCGCCACGCAAGGCGACAATGTGCTTCACACCCATTTCCAGATACTCGCGGGCGATGTTATCGATTTGCTCCCGACTTGCATCCACGCAGGTCAGGTGCGGTGCCGGCGTCAGGGTGGTCTCCTGGATCAGACGGCGAACAACGGCATGTGTGCGTTCTCGCGTAGAGCCGTCGGCACCATAGGTCACTGACACAAACCTCGGTGCCAATGGTGCCAGCCGCTGAATGCTGCGCCACAGGATTTCATTCATGGCCTCGGTGCCGGGTGGGAAGAACTCAAAGGACACGGCGACGCGTGAACTCGAGGGCTCATCCTGCTCCTGCAGCTGCAATAATAATTCGTTTCTGTCCATGTCTCAGGGACCCTCTGATTCAGTCTGGGCGAAGTAGATTGTTGGCGCCGCTGGCCTGGTCCGCCGTCGAGTGCGGGGCAGCCTGGCGCCGTGCGAGCAGCACACCCAGCACACAATGGTCCAGCTTAATGCTGCGATTTCTGAAGGGAGTAAGCCCGTGGCCACTGCAATACCGACTGACGGCGGCGCCGTCCGCCGGACTGCCCTCGGCTGCTATGTCCACCACGAGCAGGTTGCCGGCGGGTCGCAGAATTCGCGCCGCCTCGGCGATCACCCGGGCGGGATCCTCAGCCTGGCCCAGCACATCGTCCAGGGTCACCGTGTCAAACGACCCGGCGCTGAAGGGCAATTGATACATATTGCCGTGACGAACCATGCAATGGTCGAGGCCGGCCTGCTCCAGCGAGCTGCGTGCAACCGCCAACATATCGCTCGAGAGATCCACACCGACCGCTTCCTGGGCGCGCCCGCTCAGCAAGCGCAGCATGCGCCCGGTGCCGGTACCAATATCAAGCAGGGCACCAATGCGGCAGTCGGTCAGCATGTTCAAAATCGTGCCACGAATGCGGGCTTCTTCTTCCGGGGTACTGGTGGCCGCCCATTGACTGTTCATACCGCGCATAAATTCGGAAGCCCGGCTGGCCCGGTCTGCCTTGAGCGCCGCAAGCCGCTGGCGGTCGGGCTCCAGCCGGTCGTCCGTTCCGGGAAATTGACCCAGCAAAGCACCCGCCAGGCTTCCGGCCGGTCCTCTTCGAGCCAGGCGGTAGTAGACATGCTGGCGCTCGCGGAAGCGGTCCAGCAAGCCCGCATCACACAGGATGCCCAAGTGCCGAGCTACACGTGGCTGACTCTGGCCGAGGATGTCCGTGAGTTCCGCCTGGGTAAGCTCGCCGGCTGCGCAAAGATTGAGCAGGCGCAGGCGGGTGGGATCCGCACTGGCTTTAAGCCCTTGCAACAAGGCATCCAAGCTGGGTTGGCTGATTGACATAACAATATAACAATATCTTTATGTTTACAGCCTGCAAGTATGAAGCCTGGCTCGACCCAAGGCAAGTCAATGGAAAAAAATGGCGGCGGCGGATGGCACAAAATGGCGCTAATGCACCGAGTAAGTCCCCTGACCCATTCCGGTGGCGAACAGGCGCGCCGTGTCTACACCGTCAAAGCGGTAGGGCTTGTTACAAAACTCGCAATGCACCTCGACCTCGCCTTTCTCGGAAAGTACTTCGTCCACTTCTTCGCGGCCCAGCATCTTCAGGACGTCCTCAACCCGGTCCCGGGTACACAGACAACTGAAGGTAATGCGCCGGGATTCAAACATGCGCACGTCTTCCTGATTAAACAGGCGGACCAGGATTTCGCGGTCCGAAAGCCCAAGCAATTCTTCCGGTGTCAGAGTCTTTGCCAACATGTTGAGGCGGGGCCAGGCGTCTTCGTCGCGGGTCGCCGCCGCCTGCGGGAGTTGCTGGAGCAGCATACCGGCAGCGGAGCCTGCGTCGCAGGCTAACCAGAATCGGGTTGGAAGCTGCTCGGAGGTACGGAAATAAGAGTCCAGGCAATCGGCCAGGCTATCGCCCTCTAGCGGCACGATGCCCTGGTAGCGACTACCCGCCTCGGCACCCTCCACTGTCACCAGCATGCGGCCTTTGCCAACCATTTCGCGGAAAGACTTGCCTTCAGGGGCGGTCTTGTAACGCGCCAGTCCGCGGACCGACAGTTCGTCGGTACATTGGACCACCAGCATCTTCAGGTCTGAATCTCCCTCCAACTGGAAGGTCAGCTGACCACGAAACTTCAAGGTGGCCGCGAGCAGCACCGCAGCCACCATGGCCTGCCCCAACAAATCCCGAACCGGTGCCGGGTAAGGATGCAGACTCAAGACTGCCTTGAAGGCGGCGTTAAGATTGACCAGGCGCCCGTGCATGGGCAACTCCTCGAAAACGAAGCGTCTTAGCTGATCTCTGTCCTCGCTCACAACACCCTTATCCTCAAGCTCACCCGGCCAGTTTCTGGCGCAGTAATTCGTTTACCTGGGCAGGATTGGCCTTGCCCTGGGTGGCTTTCATAACCTGGCCAACAAAGTAGCCGAAAAGCTTGTCCTTGCCGCTGCGGTAGTCCGCCAGCTGCCCCGGGCTGGCCGCCATCACCTGGTCGATTACGCTCTCAATTGCGCTGGTATCGGTTATTTGCTTCAGGCCCCGAGCATCAATGATTTCGTCTGCCGTGCCCTCGCCACTCCACATTGCCTCGAACACGTCCTTGGCAATTTTACCCGAGATGGTGTTGTCCACGACCCGGCCAAGCATATCCGCCAGGGCTTGCGGCCCCACCGCACTCTGACTGATATCCAGGCCCGCACGATTCAAGGCGCCCGCCAACTCGCCGGTCACCCAGTTAGAGGCCAGTTTCGCCTCGCCACCCAGGCGCTCAACCACGTGCTCGTAATAATCGCCCAGTTCCCTGCTGGCAGTGAGCACGCCTGCATCGTAGGCAGACAGGCCAAAATCGCCAATGAAGCGTGCCCGCTTCTGCGCCGGCAGTTCAGGCAGGGTAGCGGCGATATCTTCGATGTATCCCTCTTCCAACACCACGGGCAGAAGGTCAGGATCGGGGAAATAACGGTAGTCGTTGGCCTCCTCCTTGCTGCGCATGGAGCGGGTCTCGTCCTTCACTGAATCGTAAAGGCGGGTTTCCTGTACCACCTTCCCACCGCTTTCCAGGATGTCGATCTGACGTTCTACTTCGAAATTGATGGCGCGCTCGACAAAACGGAAGGAGTTCAGGTTCTTGATCTCTGAGCGGGTACCGAAAGTCTCGCTACCCTTGCGCCGTACCGATACGTTGGCGTCACAGCGAAAGGACCCTTCCTGCATATTGCCATCCGAAATATCCAGGTAACGCACCAGGGTATGGATGGTTTTCATATAGGCGACTGCCTGCTTGGCGTTACGCATATCCGGCTCGGACACGATTTCCAGCAGCGGCGTGCCCGCGCGATTCAGGTCAACGCCCGTCTTGCCCTTGAAATCTTCATGCAGCGACTTGCCCGCATCTTCCTCAAGATGCGCCCTGGTCAGGCCGACCAGCATGGTACTGCCGTCTTCCAGGACCACCTCGATCTTGCCCTCTTGCACGATGGGCAGTTCAAACTGGCTAATCTGGTAGCCCTTAGGGAGATCCGGATAGAAGTAATTCTTGCGCGCGAACACCGAGCGGCGAGCTACCTTCGATCCAGTGGCCAGTCCAAATTTCACGGCTTTGGCCACGGCCTCGCCATTCAGCACCGGCAGCTGGCCCGGGTAACCAAGATCCACCAGGCAGGCCTGCGTATTTGGCTCGGCGCCATAGGCGGTGGAAGCACCCGAGAAAATCTTGCTGACGGTGTTCAGCTGGGCATGAATTTCCAGTCCGATTACAGTTTCCCATTCCATGATTTCAGCCTTCAATCCTAATAACCAACCGGGAGGCGCTGGTGCCAATCGCTTTCCTGCTGATAGCGATGCGCCACATTCAGCAGCCTGGCCTCGGAAAAGTGCGGGCCGATCAGCTGCAAGCCAACCGGCAAGCCCTGGACCAGACCGCAAGGGATGGAAACCCCGGGCAGCCCGGCCAGGTTGACCGCAATAGTGTAAATATCATTCAAATACATAGTGATAGGGTCAGTGGTCTTGGCGCCCAGTTCAAATGCCGGGGCAGGCGTGGTCGGCCCCATCAACACGTCAACGTGCTGAAATGCCTGGCGGAATTCCCTGGCGATCAACTCGCGTACCTTCTGGGCCTTCAGGTAGTAGGCGTCATAATAGCCGGCTGACAACACATAGGTTCCGGTCATGATGCGGCGCTTTACCTCGTCACCAAACCCCTCGCCACGACTGCGCTGGTAGAGATCCAGCAAGTCGGCCGGGTCGTCACAGCGGTAACCGAAACGCACGCCGTCAAAACGCGAAAGATTGGAAGAGGCCTCCGCCGGTGCAACCACGTAATACGTGGGCACGGACAGGGCCAGACTGGGCAGGCTTACGGTCGATACGGTTGCCCCGAGAGCGCGATAAACATCCAGTGCCGCCTCCACCGCCGCGCGGTTCTCGCTATCCAGCCCCTCGTCCATAAATTCCTCGGGTACACCCACCCGCAGACCCTCGAGGCTTTCCTGCAAGCTGCCGTGATAACAGGGTACCGGAGCCGGGGAGCTGGTGGAGTCACGCGGATCAAAGCCCGACATGGCCTCCAGCACCAAAGCCGCGTCCTCGGCAGTGCGGGTCAGGACACCTGCCTGGTCCAGGCTGGAAGCAAACGCGATCATGCCATAGCGCGACACCCTGCCATAGGTAGGCTTTACACCGGTGATACCGACCAATGCGGCCGGCTGGCGGATTGACCCACCGGTGTCGGTGCCAGTGGCCACCGGGGCCAGCCTGGCGGCCACAGCAGCCGCCGAACCGCCGGAGGATCCGCCTGGAACAGTCTTCAGATCCCAGGGATTATGCACCGGGCCGTAGAAACTGGTCTCGTTGGAGGAGCCCATGGCGAACTCATCCATATTGGTCTTGCCCAGCATCACCATGCCGGCGTCTTTCAGACGCGAGACCACCGTGGCATCGTAGGGCGAGACAAAGTTATCCAGCATGCGCGAGCCACAGCTGGTGCGCACACCTTCGGTGCAAAAAATGTCCTTGTGAGCGAGAGGAATACCGGTCAAGGGGCCGCCCTCGCCCCGGGCAATACGCTCATCGGCAGCGGCAGCGGCGGCCAAAGCACCTTCAGCGGTGACGGTAATAAAGCTGTTCAGGCCGCCATCCAGCGCATCGATACGCGAGAGCAAGTGGCGAGTCAGTTCGACACTGCTAAATTCCCTGGCCTGCAGGGAGCGGGATAATTCGGCGATGGTCTTCTTGTGCATCTTACGAACCTGTCTGCAATCAGCGACATGTGGCCGCCAGTGGCCGCCTGGGTGAATGTTCCGGCGTTTCGGGGCAGCCGGGCCCTACTCGATGACCTTGGGGACCAGGTACAGGCCGGCCTCAACCTCGGGGGCATTGACCTGGTAGCGATTACGCTGATCCGCCTCGAATATTTCGTCGGTACGCAGGCGCTGGCCCATATCCAGTGGGTGCGCCATGGGCATCACGTCGTCCGTATTCGCGGTCTGCAGTTGGTCCACAAAATCGATTATTGACGAGAGTTTCTCGACCACACGCCCGATTTCGCCCTCGGTAATCTCCAGCCGGGCGAGCCTGGCGACACTTTCGACCTCTTGCTTTGTCAGAGACATGCAGTAATTCTCCATGGGGAGACGAAAAAATGAGCGGCCAATAATACACGGCTGCTTGCCCAAAGTCCTACCCATTGTTAGAGTAGCCCGTTAAGTTCTGCCACCCAAAACCCGAGCTGATCCATACATGTTCAAGAACCTGTTGGGATATTTCTCCAACGATCTTTCGATCGATCTTGGAACCGCCAATACACTCATCTATGTGCGTGGACGTGGCATAGTCCTGAACGAGCCATCGGTCGTGGCCATTCGTGAGGAAGGCGGAGGCCGTGGGCGCACAATGGAAGCTGTGGGCCAGGAAGCCAAGAACATGCTGGGCCGAACGCCGGGCAACATTACCGCAATCCGGCCATTGAAAGACGGCGTGATCGCCGATTTCACGGTGACCGAGAAGATGTTGCAGTACTTCATCAAGAAGGCTCATGGTGGTCGTTTCATCCGCCCCAGCCCAAGGGTACTGATTTGCGTGCCTTACGGTTCCACCCAGGTAGAACGCCGGGCCATTCGCGAGTCCGCTGAGGGCGCTGGCGCGCGCAAGGTGTTCCTGATTGAGGAACCCATGGCTGCGGCAATCGGCGCGGGAATGCCGGTGCACGAGGCGCGCGGCTCCATGGTCCTGGATATCGGTGGAGGCACCTCCGAGGTTGCGGTGATCTCACTCAACGGCATCGTGTACGCGGCTTCCGTGCGCATAGGCGGTGACCGATTTGACGACGCCATCATCAATTATGTGCGACGCAACTACGGCATTCTGATAGGCGAAGCCACCGCCGAACGTATCAAACACGAGGTTGGATCGGCCTACCCGGGCCAGGAAGTCAGGGAGATTTCAGTCAAGGGGCGCAACCTGTCAGAGGGCGTGCCGCGGGCGTTCACCCTGAATAGCAACGAGATCCTGGAAGCCCTGCAAGAGCCCCTGCAGGGCATAGTCGGAGCGGTCAAGGCCGCACTGGAACAAACGCCGCCGGAACTGGGCGCAGACGTGGCCGAGCGCGGGATCGTGCTGACAGGCGGCGGTGCGCTGCTGCGTGACCTGGACAAGCTTTTGATGGAGGAAACCGGTCTGCCCGTAGTGGTGGCCGACGAACCACTCACTTGCGTAGCACGTGGCGGCGGTCGCGTGCTTGAGTTGATGGACGAGCATGGGCCAGCCATGTTCAACCTTGATTGATTCAGTGACCCAGCGGACGGCCGACCCCGACCCACTCTCAGGTCCGGCCGCCCTCTTACACGATAGACAACACTTTCAGTACACGGGACCCGGAGTCCTGTTGCGCGCCGCAGTTCATGGCCACTTCGTCTAATCAATACAGACCATTATTGTTGCAGGGCCCCTCCCCGGGGCTTCGGTTTTTGCTGTTGTGTGTCGTGTCCATCCTGCTGATGGTGCTGGACCACCAGCAACATCACACGCGCAGTCTTCGCGCAGCCCTGTCCGTGGCCACATATCCGCTGCAAGTCCTTGTTAATATGCCCTATTCTGCCGGCGCCTGGATAAGTGAAACTCTTGGCACGCGCAGCGATCTGATGGAGGAAAACGCCCGTTTGCGCAACCAGATTCTGAACCAGCAGTTCCAGGTACAGAAGCTTGAGGCGCTGCAGGCGGAGAACAACCGCTTGCGCGAAATGATGCGCTCGGCCGCGGAAGTCGCGGAACGTATTCTCGTAGCAGAAATCCGTTCAGTAGACCTGGATCCCTACCGTCACAACCTGGTTATTAACAAGGGTAGTCGCGATGGCGCCTATAACGGTCAGGCTATCCTTGACGCGTATGGCGTAATTGGTCAGATCACCAGCGCCGAACCTCTTTCATCCAGGGCCATTCTCATCACCGACCCCAGTCACGCGACGCCAGTGGAGATTAACCGCAACGGGATTCGCACGGTGGCCCTGGGCAGTGGTGACCCCGCGGAATTGCGACTGCCCTTCCTGCCTAACAGCACCGACATACAGGTCGGCGATCTGCTGGTTACCTCCGGACTGGGCGGGCACTTCCCGCCCGGCTACCCGGTGGGCGTGGTGAACGAGGTATTGCGAGACCCGGGCAAGAATTTCGCCACCGTAACCGCCCGTCCCAGCGCGCAACTGGACCGTGGTCGGCAGGTACTACTGGTCTGGTTCGGTACCCCCCGCTCAAGCCAGGACCTGGTAGAACCGGAGCCGGAAACGTGAGGCTGCCTCCCTGGCAGTTCTGGCTGAGTCTCGGCCCGGCATTGACGCTTGCGCTATTGCCCCTGCCACCCTGGCTCTCGGCCTGGAATCCGGACTGGGTCGCCCTGGTAGTGATATTTTGGGCCCTGAACTATCCGGGTCGCACCGGTGTAGGTGCTGCCTGGTGCGCCGGTCTGTTGCTTGACGTTATGCAAGGCTCCCTGCTCGGGGCGCATGCCCTGGCTATGACTGTGGTGGGCTACCTGACGGTAAAACTGTATCTGCGCATACGCGTATTCCCACTCTCCCAGCAGGCGCTGGCTGTGGCCATGATGCTGGGCACGTATCACTTCGTACTGTTCTGGGTGGAGGGTATTGTCGGGGGTCCCGCACCGGGTCTGGATCGTGGACTCGCCATTGTGCTGGGCGCGCTGACCTGGGTTCCCTTGCAGGCATTTCTCAAATCCATGTGGCCACGAATAGTGAAGGACTGAGCGCGCACCGGGCGCAATGAAAACCGCATGATCGAAAACATTACCCTCAAGGATCACTGGCGCGAACAACGCACTTTCGTTGCGCGGATCTTTGTCGGGGTGGTTGTCAGCATCTTGCTGATTGGCGTACTGGTGGCGAGGCTGGTCAACCTCCAGGTCACCAACTACGAACATTTCAGTGCGCTTTCCAAGGGCAACCGCGTTCGTATCGAACCCTTGCCGGCTACCCGTGGCCTGATTTATGACCGTAACGGGCAAATCATTGCCCAAAACATGCCCGCCTACCAGCTCGAGTTGACCCGGGAAGGGGTACCCAACCTGGATGAGACATTAGCCAGGCTGGTCGCCATGGAACTGGTCAAGGAAGCCGACCTGGGCAGGTTAACGCGGCTGATTCGCAGTCGACGGAAGTTCGAACCTGTCACTCTCATGTACCAGATGAATGACGAAGAAGTCGCGCGCTTTGCGGTCATGCGCCAGGAATTTCCCGGCGTAGACGTCCGCGCAAGATTGATACGTCAATATCCGTACGGCGGTATGAGCTCGCATGTGGTTGGCTACGTCGGCAGCATGAATGAAGCAGACCTGAAGCGCTCCGATCCCGCTGCTTACGCAGGCACCAGCTACAGCGGGAAACTGGGCATCGAAAGGGCCCAGGAAAAGTTGTTGCTCGGGCAGGTTGGCTATCAGCAAAACCTGGTGAATGCACAGGGCCGTACCCTGCAAACCATACCCCAGCAACCCCCACTGGCCGGCGAGGATCTGATTTCCACTTTGGACATCAGCCTGCAGCAAACTGCCTACGACGCCCTGGGCGAGCATCGAGGCGCTGTGGTGGCCATAGATCCACGCAACGGTGACGTCCTGGTACTTGCCAGCACACCTGCCTTTGACCCTAACAAATTTGCTCGGGGCCTAAGTCTTAGTGAATACAACGCACTGCAAAACGATCCGGGTAAGCCGCTGTTTAACCGGGCTCTGCGCGGCCAGTACCCGCCAGGTTCCACGGTCAAGCCATTGATCGCTCTGGCCGGCCTGCAACAACTGAAAGAAAGCCCGCTTAGAAAAAATTTCTGCCCTGGCTATTTCACCCTGCCGAACAGCACCCATCAATACCGGGACTGGAAAAAGGAAGGCCACGGGCAGATGGATATGAAAGACGCAATCGCCGAGTCCTGCGACGTCTATTTCTACGCCCTTGCGCTGGAATTAGGGATAGACCAGATACATGACTTTCTCGTCCGCTTTGGCCTGGGTACTGTTACGGGCATTGACATCCCGGGCGAAAAGCCCGGACTGATACCTTCCCGGGAGTGGAAAAAAGGCGCTTTTGAACGTCGCCAGGATCAGTCCTGGTATCCCGGCGAGACGGTGATTGCAGGTATCGGGCAGGGATACATGTTGACCACGCCATTGCAGCTGGCTCAAGCCACCGCAGCAATCGCCGCCAAGGGCAAGCGATTTCGGCCTCGCCTGGTAGTCGGCGTACGAGACTCGGCCAGCGGCGAAATCAGCGAGCTGGCGCCCGAGGAACTACCGCCGGTTCAGCTTAGTGACCCCGCTTACTGGCGCGTGATAGGCGAAGCCATGGAGGAGGTGAATCACGGACCCAGGGGGACTGGAAGAGCCTCGGCAGCGGGCGCCACTTATCGTTACGCGGGCAAGAGCGGCACAGCACAAGTGTTCAGCGTTGCCCAGGACGAGGAATACGAGGTGGAGGATGTTCCCGAGCACTTGCGTCATCACGCCTTGTTCGTCGCCTACGCCCCGGCGGAAAATCCCGAAATAGCCCTGGCGGTGATCGTGGAGCATGGTGGTGGCGGCAGCGCGGCCGCGGCCCCGGTGGCCCGCAAAGTCCTGGATGCCTATATGCTGAGCCATCGCCAATGAACGAAATTGGCGATCTGAACCGCAGCACATCGGACCGCACCCTGACCCTTGCGGCGCGCCTGCTCAAGCGTCTGCACCTGGACGGTCCGTTACTGGTCGGTTTGCTGCTGGTGTGTGGCCTGGGTTCGGTGGTGCTGTATAGCGCGGGTGGACAAAGCCTGGACTTGATCGTGAGACAGGCGACTCGCCTGGCGCTGGCCATGGTCGGAATGCTCGTCATCGCGCAGGTGCCGCCCAACTTCCTGCGCATGTGGGCGCCCTGGCTTTTCGTTGCCGGCACCGCGCTGCTGGTGGTCGTGCTGGTAGGTGGAGACGTCGGCAAGGGCGCGCAGCGCTGGCTTGATCTCAGGCTGTTTCGCTTCCAGCCCTCCGAGTTAATGAAACTGGGCGTACCCATGATGGCCGCCTGGTTTCTGCACCGCCGACGCTTGCCACCCAAGTTGTCCGAATTGCTGGTGCTGGCAGTGATTATTTTCGCGCCCACCCTGTTGATCGCCAAGCAACCTGACCTGGGTACCGCGCTGCTCATATCCAGCAGCGGCGTTTTCGTGGTTTTACTGGCCGGACTGCAGCTACGCTACATTTTCCTGCTGGGTGGATTGGCCATGGGTGGACTCCCGTTGCTATGGCACTTCATGCATGATTACCAGCGGCAACGGGTATTGACGTTTTTGAATCCAGAGACGGATCCGCTGGGCGCCGGCTATCACATCATCCAGTCAAAAATCGCGATTGGTTCAGGTGGCGTGTTTGGCCAGGGCTGGCTTAATGGTTCCCAGGCACAACTGGAATTTCTGCCAGAAAGCTCCACCGATTTCATTTTCGCGGTCCTGGGAGAGGAATTCGGGCTGATGGGGCAATTGCTGCTCATTCTCATGTACATGTTCCTGGTGGCCCGTGGCCTGTACATTGCAAGTCATGGTCAGGACACCTTCTCACGATTATTGGCTGGAAGTATCGCGCTGACCTTCTTTGTGTACTTCTTCGTCAACATGGGTATGGTAACCGGCTTGCTGCCGGTTGTCGGTGTTCCCCTGCCTCTGGTTAGCTATGGTGGAACGTCCATGGTGACCCTGATGGCAGGTTTCGGTATTCTCATGTCTATCCAGTCGCACAGGAAGTTGTTGCCCCAGTGAAAATCAGACACCGACGAGTAACCGCGAGTGGGCTAGCCAATCTGGTGGGCTGTGCCTTGCTCGCCTTATCCGGGTTGGCCAATGCGCTGGATACCCAAAGAGAAGACGTGGCGGCCTTCGTGACCAAAATGACGGAAAAGCACGGTCTGGATGCTGGATCGGTCAGCCAGTTGCTGGCGCAGGCGGAGATCAAGCCGGGCATCCTGGACGCCATCAGCAAGCCGGCGGAGCGGACCCTGGAATGGTTTGAGTATCGGCCGATATTTATTACCGAAAAGCGGATCAGCAAGGGTAACGAGTTCTGGCAGACCGAGCAGGATGTGCTGGCAGACATCAGTGCGGAGTACGGTGTAGCACCAGAAGCCCTGGTTGCTATCGTCGGGGTGGAGACCTATTACGGCCAAATCATGGGCAGCTACCGTGTGTTGGACGCCTTGAGTACCCTGGCCTTTGAATACCCCCCGCGCTCAAGCTTTTTCCTCGGCCAGCTGGAGGAATTTCTGATCCTGAGTGGCGAATCCGGGGTCGACCCGGTTTCGGCGACCGGATCCTATGCCGGTGCCATGGGGGCGCCCCAATTTATCCCCTCCAGTTTCCGCGCCTATGCGGTAGACCACGATAAGGACGGGCGCATTGACCTTTGGACAAACTGGCAGGATATCCTGGCCAGTGTTGCCAACTATTTCAACGCCCATGGCTGGAAGCAAGGCGAGGAAGTCGCCGTGCGTGCGACCCGCAACGGTGAGTCAATACCCGGATCCCGCGAACTGGTAATGGATACTACGGTTGGAGCGTTACGCGCCGCCGGCTGGGAATTCGAAACCTCATTGCCCGCAGAAACACCAGCGATGGCCATCAAGCTGCAGGGAACCAGTGCACCCGAGTACTGGGTGGGTTTTAATAATTTCCGCGTGATCACTCGCTATAACCACAGTGTCATGTACGCCATGGCCGTCAACCAGCTTGCCCAGGAAGTCGTCCACCGGACCCAACTGGCAAAATGATGCCCCGGTCACGCCAGTTGCTGATCACCCTTGCCTGGCTGAGTCTGGCAGCCTGCAGCAGCAATCCCGTTGTGCAGGACAGTGCCCCCCGCAAGGGGTTTGACGCCCACGCGGTCCCCGATGCGGATGTTCGCGAGGAACCCCGCAGCCAGTACGGAAACCCAACTCACTACGAGGTTTTCGGCAAGCGCTACTACGTACTTGAAAGCAGCAACAACTTCGCCCAGAACGGCATTGCCTCGTGGTATGGCACCAAGTTTCACGGCAAGCGTACGTCAAGCGGAGAGCCCTACGACATGTATGCAATGACGGCCGCCCACAAGACGCTGCCCCTGCCCACCTACGTACGTGTAACCAACCTGGAGAATCAGCGCCAGATCGTGGTCAAGGTCAACGATCGAGGGCCTTTCGTTGGCGACCGCATCATTGACCTGTCCTACACTGCGGCGATCAAGCTGGATATGACAACCAAGGGCACCGCCAAGGTCCGTATTGAAGCGCTGTTGCCCGGCGATCCGGATCTGCATGGCGCAAAGCAGACGCAAACGATCAAGGCCGAGCAACTCCCCAGCATAGTAGCCTCGGGCGAGGCACGAGTGTTTGTACAGGTCGGCGCCTTCAGCGATTCGAACAACGCTGTGCGCATGGAGCGGCGCTTACGCGAGCAAGGCTTTGTCACCGTGGTGCGCAATGGCAGCGAGGATGGTCGAAATATCTACCGCGTCCGTATCGGTCCGCTCCCTGACGAGGCAGCCTTTGATAGCACTATGATGCGACTGCGCGAGCTTGATTACGCGGACGCCCATTTGGCGCTTGAGTAGCCCGGCTTGCCGGCATCGCTGACACAGGCATGCTCGGCGGTTAGAATGTGCCCTTTCGCCTATCCACCAACGGCCCAGATACCTTCATGCAACTGAATTCCAGAACTCTTAGATTTATCCCGATACTAGCGGGTCTTGGCATCCTGGCATTGGCCCAGGCTCAGCAACCGACACCCGAGCAGCCACTGCCGCCAATTCCAGACCCACCCGCTATAGATGCCCGTGGCTACCTTCTGCTGGAACAGAGCAGCGGCAAGGTCCTGGCGAGCAAGAATGCGGATGAGCAGCTGGAACCGGCCAGCCTGACCAAGTTGATGACTGCCTATGTGCTGTTCCATGAACTGTCCTCGGGCAAGGTGAAGCTGGAAGATATGGTCACGGTCAGCGAAAAGGCGTGGCGTACCCAGGGCTCACGCATGTTCATCGAAGTGGGTAAGCAGGTCCGGATTGACGACCTGATGCAGGGCATGATCGTGCAATCAGGCAATGACGCCAGCGTGGCCCTGGCCGAACATGTGGCCGGCTCTGAGGCGACCTTTGCGGCCATGATGAACGAATACGCCCAGAGGCTGGGCATGAGCCGCAGCCACTTCGTCAACGCTACTGGCATGCCGGCTGAAAACCACATCACCACAGCCACCGACATAGGTACTCTGGCGCGCGCCATCATCAAGGAATTCCCGCAGTATTACGGTTGGTATTCCCAGCAATCATTCACCTTCAACGGCATTACCCAGAGCAACCGCAATACCCTGCTGCGGCGTCTGGACTGGGTCGACGGTTTGAAGACCGGGATGACCGACGCAGCGGGTTACTGCCTGGTGTCATCCGGCGAGCAAAACGGGATGCGCCTGATTTCCGTCGTCATGGGATCGTCCAGCGCCAAGTCGCGCGCCGATGCCAGCCAGACCTTGCTGGGTTACGGCTTCCGTTTTTACGAGCGTCACCAGCTATTTGAACAAGACACCCCGATCACCAACGCTCGCGTGTGGAAGGGCGAGACCGACAAGGTTGAGCTTGGACTGGCCCAGCCCTTGTCGGCGGTTATTCCGACCGGGCGTCGTGACAGGTTAACTGCAGAGATGGATATGAACACCAATATCGTGGCCCCGGTAAGCACCAGCCAGGAACTGGGTCAGGTCCGCGTCATGATGGACGGCGTCGTGGTAGCGCAGGAGCCGCTACGCGCCTTGCGTGACGTACCAGAGGGCGGTTTCATTTCCCGCATGCTGGATGAAATCCAGCTGTGGTTCGAATAGGCTGGCGGGCACCGGGATGGCCGCAGCGCTGCCAATCGCTTACCTCAATGGTGAATTCGGTGCCATCAACGGTCTCAGGATTCCAGTACTGGACCGGGGCTTTCTGTTTGGTGACGCCGTCTACGAGGTAGTACCTGTCTATCACGGAGCGCCGTTTCGCAATCACCAACACTACCAGCGGCTGAGTCGCAGCCTGCAGCAGATCCAGATGACTGCGGTGATGGACTATGCCGCGTGGGAAGCCCTGGTCAAGCAGTTAATTGAACGCAATGGTGGCGGAACCATGGCGATATACGCGCAGATCAGTCGCGGCGCCGATAACGGACGCAATCATATTATCAACAACGATCTTGCGCCCACCGTTTTCGCCATGGCCACGCC
>JAPHSC010000066.1 GCA_026193125.1 Gammaproteobacteria bacterium | reverse complement strand
TCTTTGCTCTCACGGGTTGGGCATTGTAGCAAAACTGGGCTCGCTCTCTTGGTCTGCCTAGACAGGCAACAAAATTCCCACTGGAGGCGAGACCGACAAACGAGATATATTTCCATCCCGACCCCGTTTTCTCACCCTGGCCTGGACCCTGCTCATGACACAAAAAAAGCCCTTGGCATTGATAACCGGCGCCTCCTCGGGAATAGGCGTGGAATTGGCCCGCGTGTTCGCGCGTGAGGGCTATGATCTGGTCCTGGTTGCCCGGCGCCAGGCGGAGCTGGATACCCTAGGCGATGAACTGAGCGCTGCCTATCACACCCATTGCTATGTGCTGCCATGTGACCTGACTGTCCCCGGCGAGATAGAAAAGCTCGTCGGCCGGCTGCCAAAGCGGCCGGTGGATGTGCTGCTGAACAATGCGGGCGTGATGCAAATGAAAGAATTTGCGCAAGACGATATACAGCGCCAACTCCAGCAAATTCAACTGAATGTATTGGCCTTGACCGAGCTTACCCATCGCTGCCTGAAACCAATGTTGAAACGTGGCGAGGGGCGCATTGCAAACCTGGCCTCGGTGGCTGCTTTCCAGCCGGTGCCCATGCTTGCTGTATACGCTGCCACCAAGGCCTATGTGCTGTCATTCAGCGAGGCCTTGTCCGAGGAATTGCATGGGACGGGCGTGAGCTGTACCGCGATTTGTCCGGGATTTACCGATACACCGATGCTTCGCGGCCACAAGCATCCGCAACGCAAGCCTCCCGCCCTGCCCCTGGGTCTGATCGCAGATCCGGCTTTTGTCGCCGCACAAGCCTACGAAGCCATCATGGAGCGAGAAGTGATCATGGTGCCGGGCTTGGTATACAAGGCCCTGACTACGCTGTCGCGTCTGCCGCCAAAGGGCCTGGTACGCGGCCTGGTTGGGGGTGTCGGCCGCTACATGAAAAAGAAAAAGTAGCGGTCACCGGTCAGCGCGCCATGCGCCCGGCCACGGCATCACTGACAAAGGGATTACTGCGGCGTTCCTGCCCAAGCGTACCCATGGGACCGTGCCCGGGTAGAAAGCGCACGTCGTCACCCAGCGGGAACAGGCGCTCGCGTATGGATCGCACCAGGGTCGTCATATCTCCCCTGGGAAAATCGGTGCGACCGATGGAGCCCTGGAATAACACATCACCCACGATGGCCAATCGGGACGGCGCGTGGAAAAAAACCACGTGTCCCGGAGTGTGGCCAGGACAGTGCAAGACCTCCATTTCCAGGCCTCCAACCGTCACGCTATCGCCCTGCTCTAGCCAACGCCGGGGTTCGAATACCTCTGACGGCGGGAATCCGAACATGCGTGCCTGGTCCGGCAACTTGTCGATCCAGAACTGATCCTCGCGCTGTGGCCCTTCAATGGGAACCGCCAATCGACGGGCCAGCTCCGCAGTGCCCCCGGCGTGATCAATATGCGCATGGGTGAGCAGAATCTTTTCAATGGTGATGTCATGCCTGGAGACCTCGGCCAGGATTCGCTCCAGATCACCACCGGGATCTACTACTGCGCCCACGTTCGTGGCGCTGTTCCACAGGATGCTGCAGTTTTGCTGAAAGGGCGTAACCGGGACTATCGCTACCCGCAGTGAGGCGTGCGCGGGCTCAGTACCATTCATCCCTCATCTCCGTAAACAGGCGATCGCGCTCGGCCAGGATCCGTGCGTTACTGGATACCCGCGGTAACTCGTAGGTACAGAAGTAATGACAGGCTTTGAGCTTGCCCTGGTAAAAGCCCTCGTCCTGCCCGGTCTCACTCTCCAGCGCCGTTAGCGCCGTGCGCGCCAGTCGCAGCCATGTCCAGCCGATCAACAGGTGACCCATACTGTCCAGGTACAAGGTGGCGTTGGCCAGTGCCCGCTCAGATTCACCCTTATCGTTATCGGCCAGAAGCATGCTCGAAACCCGGATCATGTCCTCGGTTGCCTTGGCCAGCAGTTGTGCATAACCCGCCAGCTGCGGCGTTACGCTGACCCTGGCGCAGTCTTCACGAACTTTTCTCAGCAATTGGCCAAGACCTATGCCCTTGTCCAGGAAGACTTTGCGACCTAGCAAGTCCAGGCCCTGGATACCGTGTGTGCCTTCGTGAATGGGATTCAGGCGATTATCCCGATACAAACGTTCAACCGGGTAATCCCGTGAATAACCGTAGCCACCCAGCACCTGGATGGCATGCTTGTTGGCTTCAAGACAGTACTCGGAGGGCCAGCTTTTCGCGATAGGCGTAAGTAGCCCCAGTGTGCTCTCCAGCGACTGTTTCTCCTGTTCGTCATCCGTCAGCTTCAGATCGTCCAGCAAGCGCGCACAGTACAGGGTCAGCGCCAGGCCGCCCTCTGTATAGGCCTTTTGCGCCAGCAGCAGTCGTGCCACGTCCGGGTGCTGACTTATCGGCACCTGGACCTGCGCTGGATCGCGGGACGTTAGTGGCCTGCCCTGGGGTCGACTCCTGGCGTATTCAAGGCTGTGCATATAGCCGCTGTAACCGAGTGCTGCCGCCGACATGCCGACCGATACGCGTGCTTCGTTCATCATTTGGAACATGTATCCCAGCCCGCGGTGAGGCTCACCCACCAGGTAGCCGACACATTCGCCACCCTCGCCAAAATTCAGCAGGGTATTCACCGTGCCACGCCACCCCATCTTGTGGTTCAGACCGGCCAGGACGATATTATTGCCTTCACCGCAGAAACCGAAATCGTCGACTTGCTTCCTGGGTACCAGAAAAAGCGAAATGCCCTTCACCCCGGGTGGACCACCGGGAATCTTCGCCAGCACCATGTGCACGATATTCTCGCCGAGTTCGTGATCGCCCCCGGAAATCCACATCTTGGTGCCGCGAATACTGTAACTGCCGTCTTGCAGTGGCTCGGCGCTGGTCCGTATATCAGCCAAAGATGATCCTGCCTGCGGCTCGGTGAGACACATGGTGCCGAAAAATCGCCCCTCCAGCATCGCGGGCATGAAACGCGCCTTGAGTTCTGACGAGCCGAAGGCATTCAGCAAATTTGCCGCACCCACAGTCAACATTCCATAGCCGTAAAAGCCCACGTTCGCGCTGGCAAATACCGCCTGGGCAGCTTGCACCACCGTCCACGGAAACTGCATGCCACCATTGTCCTCGTCAAAAGCGGCGGCGATAAATCCGGCATCGCTGTATGCCTTCACGGCTGTGGCCGTCTCATCGATCAAGCGCACACGACCGTCCACGAACTCGGGTTCTTGCTGGTCTGCCTTGGCGGCAAACGGTAGAAACTCGTTCTCTGCAATGGCGTAGGCGGTATCCAATAAGCCTGCCACCGTTTCTGCGTCATGATTGGCAAATCGCGCCGTCTTGAATAACTCATCCAGTTGCAGGTATTCCTTCAACAGGAAATCGATTTCTCGGCGACGGATCAGCATCGGGCATGAACTCCTGTTTTCAGGTGGATACGGGTTGACCAAACCCTCAGCTTGCTAGGATAGTGAGGCAATCGCAATGAGTACAGGGGCAGGGCGAGCGGAGTATCCATGAACAAACGGAAAATTATCACATTGATCGTGTTGGGAGATGTTGTCCTGGCCATCCTGATCCTGCTGTGGTGGCTGGGGCGCCCCGGATACGTTGACGCAGCCGCCTGGCGTCCGCCCCCTGCCCCGGCCCTGTCCGGACCCACGGCGCCCAACCAAGCGTTACTTGGGGCGGAACTCCTGGCTCAGGGCCAGCTGGTAGGACCCGAGGACATCGCGGTGGATTCCCGGGGCCTGGTCTACGCCGGAACCCAGGACGGTCTCATCGTACGCGTGCGTCCTGATGGCGTCCTGGAGACCTGGGCGAATACGGGCGGTCGCCCGCTGGGGCTGGACTGGGATCCGAATGGTAATCTGATCGTGGCGGATGCCTACAAGGGGCTGCTGTCCCTGGACGCCGATGGACAAATCACGGTGCTCACCACGGGCGTGAACGGTGCAGCTTTTGGATTTACCGATGACGTGGACGTGGCATCGGATGGCCAAATCTACTTTACCGACGCCAGTAGCAAGTTCAGCCAGGGCGAGTACGCACTGGATCTCCTGGAGCTCAGACCGCATGGATCCCTGCTCGTATACGATCCGGCCAGCGGTACAACCCGAAAGTTGCTCGAGGATTTATATTTCGCCAACGGTGTAGCCCTTGCCAGCGACGAAAGCTTCCTGCTGGTCAATGAAACCTGGAAGTACCGTATCCTGCGTTACTGGTTAAGGGGCGAGCGCGCGGGCCAGCACGAGGTGTTTATCGATAACCTGCCCGGTTTCCCGGATGGAGTCTCAGGCAATGGCCAGGGCATCTTCTGGGTAGCCCTACCCTCTCCGCGCAAGGCCGACGTGGACAGGATGCACGGCATGCCTTGGCTGAAAAACACCGTGGCCAAACTACCCGATTGGATGCGCCCCAAAGCGGTGGAGTATGGCCTGGTCCTGGCCCTGGATGAATCGGGTACTATCGTGGCCAGCTACCATGACCCAGCTGGTCATCACCTGCGTGAAATCACCTCGGTAGAGGAGCATGCCGGATATATCTACCTGGGCTCCCTGGGCAACGACAGGATCGGTCGTCTGAAACTCGCAACGCCGTAGAAGTCCCCTGGTGCAATCTGGACGACGCAGATTGCCGACCAAGTGATTAAGACGCAACACCCTATAGGCAGATGGGCTGGCTTGCCGGGAAGTGCATAGCAGACGCTGCGAGCTTTAGCACCCGCACAATGCACGCTGTGCCTCACAACATCTGCGTAGAATCCATTCCGCTGAGAAGACTGGCAACAGGGGAGCTGGATTTCTTGTCGCAAGATCAAGGCTTATGCATAGACCCGCGAACCTCTAGCGCGCGCAGTCCACCACCACGCAACCTCGAAATCCAGCCTGCTCCACCAGCTCATGCGAGCGCGCGGTTTCTGCCAGCGGAAATCGGTGTGCGATCCGGTGCAGCAGGTGGCCCTGCTCAAGACTCTCCGTGATGTCCTCGATGGCCTCGTCCTTGGCCTCCTCCGGCATGTCGTAAACAATGACGAAGCGCACGGTCAAGTCCCTGTACATCATCTGGTAGAAGGGCAGGACAGGTTCCTGAATGCTGCCAGAAGCATAGGTGCTTATAACCCCACCGGTGCCCAACAATTCCAGATTTCGGGGCAGATTCTTGCCAAAGTCCACGTCGATGACACGATCAACCAGGCCATCCGGCGCCAACTCCCGAACCTGCTCGACAAAGTCATCGTCCCGGTGATTTATCACGACATCCGCACCCGCCAACATGCAGTCATGCTGGCCGGCCTCGTCGCTGGCCGTTGCGATGACCATGGCGCCTGCCATCCTGGCCCACTGCACCGCGTAATAGCCTACCCTGCCCGCGCCACCGGTTATCAATATCACTTGCCCGTCAACCGGACCGTCTGCGAATACGCAGCGGTGCGCCGTCATTGCCGGAATACCCATGCAGGCGCCGGTTGCGAAGTCTGCAGTGTCAGGCAGCCACACTGCGCGTTCACTGGGCAGTGCCACAAACTGGGCGGCGGTGCCCTGCTGTCGCTGAAACTGGGCCTGGTAGACCCAAACCCTTTCACCCACCCTGGCGGCGGAGACGCCGGTACCCACTTCCACGATGCGACCGGCGCCATCGCTATGCGGAATCACTGCTCCAGCCGACAATAGATCCGGGGAGGAGCCCGCCCGCTTTTTTACGTCCGATGGATTGGGCGCCGAGCATTCCAGTTGCACCAGAACATCCCCATGTCCAGGCCGGGGGATGGCACGATCACCGTACTGCAGAACTTCCGCGGCGGGACCGAATTTCTCATACCAGATCGCTTTCATCATGTGCTTTTACTCAAGTCAGTTTGACTACTGCCACGCGAAGAGAGTCTACCGCATGACCAACAAATCCGATGGCCTGTCCGGAAATAACGCAGCCCGCACTCGAGCAAAAAAGCAATCACCCTGGCTGTCTCGTGTGCTCGGGTAAGAGGCCATCCCGAAAACTGCCTTGGATAGTAACGCCCGGCGAACCGGCCACCCCCGGAGATTTCGCCAGCGCTACCTATAACAGGTTCATTTCCCGGTATTCCGACACTGCCGGGCCCGGCACTTTGAGGCAACTGCTTAGTTCTATAGCGCCCTCGGCCGGCTTCCTGGCGAACCGGAAAGGTCCTGGTTGGCGCTGAACAAGAGCCCTGCTCCCGCTGGCGAAGTTGTCACCACTCGTTTACCTTACAACTTGGCCGGGTTGTCCTTTCCGTCTGAAAAAATACTGGCCACGGCCTTGCGTCGAATGTAGCTGTATACCTCCAACAGCGGCAGATCCTTGGGACAGACGTCGTCACAAGCCATCATGCCTATACAGCCAAATACACCCTCTGCATCCGACACCACCTCGAACCAGGACTCCTGCGCACGCTCATCACGCGGATCCATCATGAACCGGGCAATACGATTCAGGCCGGTCGCACCAAGAAAATCCGGGCGGACGTTGGCCACACCACAACCCGCGACGCAACAGCCACACTCTATGCAGCGATCGGCTTCATAGATCTTCTCGGCGATCTTGTCGTCCATGGGTGCTTCCAGGGCAGTACGGTCGAATTCATCTTGCCTGACAATCCAGCCGTTAACCCTTTCGACCATGCCGCGGAACCATCTGCCTGTATCCACCGACAAGTCGCCGATCAAACCAAAAGTCGGTAGTGGATGCAGGGCAATGGTATCCGGCAGGTCAGCTGTCAGCGTCTGGCAACCCAGGGCTGGTCGACCGTTGACCATCATGCCGCAGGACCCGCACACGGCTGAACGGCAGACGAAGTCAAACTGGAGACTGGAATCCTGTTCTTCACGTATCTGGTTCAACGCCAGGAACAGTGACATGTAGGGCGCTTCCTCGATTTCGAAGCGCTGCATAAACGGCGCTTTCTCCGGCTCGGCAGGATTGTATCGAAAGATGTCGAACTTAAGGGTCCGAGCTTTGTTTGTATTCTCAGCCACGTTGTACTCCTAGGAAGAGGCCGCCTTGCCATCCGCCTGTTGCCAGGCACCCCATTTAATCTGTGAGCCCTGGGGCTCCACAGTATCGTTTCTTCCCGCCGCTTTCTGGGCGGC
>JAPHSC010000062.1 GCA_026193125.1 Gammaproteobacteria bacterium | reverse complement strand
CGGTATAGCAGCACCTACTGGGTCCCAACCGCCGACTGTCGGGTGGCCAGCCGGTATAGCAGCCAGGCCACCCCGGCCAGCATCAGCAAACCCAGCCAGCCGCCAAAGTGCAGAGCCTCAGGTAAGGCCAGCACTTCCGCGGAGCCGGCCAAAACGATGGGTACCGCGATGATGATACCCATCAGGGCCTCACCGGTAATCAGACCAGCCGAGAACAGCGTGCCCTTCTGGTGAATCCGCTCGCGTTCGCCCGGTTCATTACCCACCTTGAAGTGCCGCTCCACCAGGTGTGCCACCAGGCCGCCGGCGAATATCGGCACACTCAACTCTATCGGCAGGTAGATACCCACGGCACAGGCCAGCACGGGCACGCGGAAACTCGACTCACGCTTTTTCAACACCTCGTCCAGGACAATAATGGCTGCGCCGATCGCGGCGCCGATTCCGATCATGGTCCAGGGCAATTCACCGCCGAAAATACCGCGAGCCACCGAGGCCATGAGGTTGGCCTGGGGCGCGAGCAAGGGATTGGGATGCGCCTCGCTGGGGACACCCAGGCCATAGGCGTTTGCCAGCAGACTGAGTACCGGCGCCATGACCAGCGCACTGGATACGCCACCCACTGCCAGCATTAACTGCTGCTTCCAGGGCGTTGCGCCCAGCAGGTATCCACACTTCAAGTCCTGCAGGTTGTCGCCACCGATACAGGCGGCAACGCAGACCACCGCACCGATCATGATGGTCGCCACGGCCCCGATGGGCGAGTCCCGACCCAGCAACACCAACAGCACCAGGGCGGCAAACAGGATGGTGGCGATGGTAAGACCTGATACCGGGTTATTAGACGAACCCACGAGACCTGCCATATAGGCCGACACCGACACGAACAAAAAACCCGCCACGATCATGATAATGGTCATGGGAATACTCACCAGCCACTGCCCGACGATGGCCTGGTAGAGAAACATCAGCGGCAACACAAAGACCACCAGGCCGATCAGGATCAGGCGCATGGGAAGATCACGCTCGGTGGCAGGCACTGCCTTGCCGGCATTACCCTTGTCCGCCTGCAAACCACTGCGTATACCAGACACCAGTGACTTGCGCAGCGAGATCAGGGTCCATACGCCGCCGATCAACATGGCGCCCACACCCAGGTAACGAATCTGGGCAGACCAGATGCCGTAGGCCGCATCCTCGGCCCCGGCCCCGAGCAACTCCACGCTGAGTACCGGGTCGGCGGCCAGGAAGTAGGTGCTGTATATCGGGATGGCGATATTCCAGGCGATCACGCCCCCGGCAAGCATCACGATGCCGATGTTCAAGCCAACGATGTATCCCACCCCAAACAGCGCCGGTGACAAATTGGTTCCGAAATAACCCAGGGTCTTGCCAAACCAGGCCGCAACGGCCGAGGTATCCGGGATCAGGCGCAGACCGCTACCGGCCGCGAGCTTCATGGCCCCGCCAATACCCGCAGCGGTGGCCAACATTTTCAGACCCTCGCCTGGCCGGTCACCGCTGCGCAGCACCTCGGCTGCCGCCTTGCCCTCGGGAAAGGCCAGACCCTGCTCAACGATCATGGAGCGACGCAAGGGCACCGAGAACAGCACCCCCAGCAGACCGCCAAGTCCGGCAATCGCCAGAACCCAGGAATAGCGGAAGTCATCCCAGTAGCCGAGAATTATCAGCGCGGGCATGGTGAATATCACACCGGTGGCAATGGAGGTGCCTGCCGAAGCGCCGGTAGCCACGATGTTATTTTCGAGAATATGGCCGCCGCCCATCAACTTGAGCACCGCCATGGAAACCACTGCGGCAGGGATAGCCGAGGCGATGGTCATACCCGCGAACAGACCCAGGTAGGCGTTGGCAGCGGCGAGAATCACGGCAAGGATGATGGCGAGAACCACGGCGCGAAAGGTGAGTTCGGGTACGGCTTCTTGACTCATGGTTGTTCCTTTGGGCTGTTCCAGTGTCTGGCGAGATTGTGTTGTTACTGTTATCCGGCCCGTAGACCTTGCCCGATAGTAGTGGCCTCAGGGCGCGCCGTCTATCGGCCGCCATGCGGGCTGTTCACCATTAATGCATGAAGGGCAGCCGTTGTCTGTAGAAAGACGTGCCGGGAGACCGGGTATCAAACGAACTTCGGTTTCCTGGCATTCCGCTTGATGTCACTCGCGTGTGACAGCCTGCTTAAATGCGTCCGGTTACCGACCCAGGTCGCTGGGAGAAGGACAGGCAGTATGCGTAGCAGCCACCGTATGCGGATACAATGCGGGTCCGAGCGG
>JAPHSC010000424.1 GCA_026193125.1 Gammaproteobacteria bacterium | reverse complement strand
CCGACGCATTTCCTGCAATTTCTTCATCGTGTCCTCGACTGCCTGCTCGGCGGCGGGACCAAACATTTCGATAGCCTCACGCAACCCCGCGGCCTCAAGTTCAAAACTCAGGGGCAAAGGGCCCGCCTGGGTGTATATCTGCGCTTGCCCAATATAGCGCACGGGACGTGAAGGGTCCTCTTCGCCATCGGCGGTCAAGGGGATCAGGCGTTGGATACTGCCTATCTTGCGATCCGAAATGATTTCTTCACGATACAGATCGTTGGCATCCATACGGGTTTCAGGCTGATTTGTTTGATTGACCATGGCAGTTCCCAGTGCTTCCTTTTAATCGCTGCGACAGGGCTCCTAGGGTATCAGGAACCGATACGTTGCGCTCGCGTCTCAATCAGCCTGGCCAGCTCCAGTCAGTGGTATAGTGCACGCCGCAAGCCAACCCCGTGAGACCCTGCATGCCCTTGCTCAGACTGGAAAAAGCGAACCTGGCCTATGGCCACAAGCCATTGCTTGAAAACGCCGACCTGGAAATATTCCGGGGAGAACGCGTATGTTTGCTGGGCAGGAACGGCGAGGGCAAAACCTCGATGCTGCGCTTGCTTGCGGGTGAGGTTCAGCCCGACGACGGCAAGTACTGGCTGAGGCCGGGTCTGAGGGTTGCGCAACTCAGTCAGCAAGCTGACCTGGATAGCGACGACATAGTTTTTGATGTGGTGGCCGAGGGGCTGCCGGGACTGGCGGAATTGTTATCGGACTACCACGCCGCGGCGATGCAAATGGCCAGTGATCCCGGTGCGGCCGAAGTGAACCGACTGGCCGAGCTTCAACACGAACTGGAGGCTGCCAACGGCTGGCAGCTGGAGCAGCAGGTTGAAACCGTGTTGAGTCGCCTGGGACTGGATGGTGATGTGCCCTTCAGCTCGCTGTCGGGTGGATGGCGCCGGCGGGCCATGCTGGCCAGGGCCCTGGTCAGCGAGCCGGATATCCTGTTGCTGGACGAGCCAACAAACCACCTGGATATCGAGGCCATCGCCTGGCTTGAAGAATTTCTGCTGGAATACACCGGCGCCTTGCTCTTCGTCAGCCATGATCGAGCCTTCGTACGCCGCATGGCCACCCGCATACTTGAACTGGACCGCGGACGCCTGAGTTCCTGGCCCGGCAACTACGATGCCTACCTGTCGGGCAAGGCCGAGCAACTCGAAACCGAGGCCAGGCATAATGCCTTGTTCGACAAGCGCTTGTCCGAGGAAGAGGTCTGGATAAGACAGGGCATCAAGGCCAGGCGCACGCGTAACGAGGGCCGGGTCAGGGCCCTGGAGGCCATGCGGGAACAGCGTCGAGCGCGACGGGAACGCGGTGGCAATGCAGTCTTTCAACTCGAGTCCGGGGAAAGCTCAGGCAAGCTGGTGTTTGAGGCCGAGCATGTGAACTTCGGCTACGGCGAGAAAATCGTGATCCGGGATTTCAGCACACGCATCATGCGCGGTGACCGGATCGGCATCATCGGGCCAAACGGCGCCGGTAAGTCCACCCTGGTAAAGCTGTTGCTGGGAGAGTTGAGCCCGATCAGCGGCACCCTGTCGCGGGGCACCAAGCTGGAGATCGCCTATTTCGATCAACAGCGAGCCCAGCTGGACCCGGATAGATCGGTCATGGACAACGTCGCCGACGGCAACCAGCACGTGATGATATCCGGCAACCGTCGCCACGTGGCGGGCTACCTGCAGGATTTCCTGTTTCCACCCGAGCGCCTGCAATCCCCGGTCAAGAGTCTGTCCGGCGGAGAGCGCAACCGCTTATTGCTGGCACGACTGTTTACGCAGCCTGCCAATCTCCTGGTCATGGACGAACCTACCAATGACCTGGACGTGGAAACCCTGGAATTGCTTGAGGAACTAATCAGCCAGTACCCCGGCACATTGCTGTTGGTGAGCCATGATCGGGAATTTCTGGATAACGTGGTTACCAGCAGCCTGGTGATCACGCGCGAGGGCAAGGTAGAGGAGTATGTGGGCGGTTACAGTGACTGGCTGCGCCAGCGACCTCGCCCGGAAAGCGCTGCAGTATCCCGAAACAGGGCGGAACCAAAGCCCCAGGGAACTCAGAAGCCCGCCAAGTTGTCTTACAAGCAACAAAGGGAGCTGGACGGACTGCCCGCGCGCATTGAGGAATTGGAGAATGAACAAGCCAGACTCACTGCGCTCATCAGCGAGACCAGCTTCTACCAGCAAGACAAGGACCTGATCCAGGCTACCCTGAAGAAACTGGACAAGACCAACGGCGACCTCGAGACGGTGTTCGAACGCTGGGCAGAACTCGAAGCACGTGGTAAACCGGACATAAAGTAAGCTTGCTGTGTAGCTGCAGCCGCGCACATCGCAAGCAAGGTCCACGCTTATTTCAGCACAACAATAAAGAGGGGAAATCCCATGCGTCAAAAAACCTTGATTCTTCTGTCTACCCTGCTCCTGTTCGCCTGCTCGCAGGAACCCGCCGCGCCTGCGAATACTGCCGATCAAGCAGCCACGATGGATCCCATAGCAGCGGCTATCGCAAACCCGGACCGACCGGATACCGACAGGGACGCCGACCAGCGGCGCAAGCCGGCCGAGATTCTTGCATTTTTTGCCATCAAACCAGGCATGACCGTACTGGACATGTATTCGGGCGGCGGCTACTACACGCAACTCCTGTCCGGCGTCGTTGGTGATCAGGGCAAAGTCTATGCTCACAACAACACGCCTTACCTGAATTGGTTAAGCGAACCCATCAAGGCGCGCTACCAGTCCGGGAAAATGACCAATGTGGAGCGCTTCACCGCGGAGAATAATCAGCTGGACCTGCCCGCAAACACCTTTGATGCGGTACTGATGAGCCTCAGCTATCACGATGTGTACCATGTGGACCCGGACAACGGCTGGGAGAAAATTGACGGCCCCGCCATGCTGGCCCAGCTGTTCCAGTCCATGAAACCAGGTTCGGTGCTCGCGGTGATTGATCACGCTGCTGCCGCCGGCGCCCCCCCGGAGACTGGCGAGACACTGCATCGCATCGATCCGCAGCTGGCACTAGAGGAAATTACGGCTGCCGGTTTCGTGTTCGAGGCCAGCAGCGATATCCTGGCCAACCCCGAGGATGACCACACTCTGCACACATTCTCCGAGGAGATGCGCGGCAAGACCGACCGCTTTGTATTTCGTTTCCGGCGGCCTTGAGAGGATGCACGGGCCGGCGGACGGGCGCCGACAAGCCCGCTTGGCGCCACTATCTACAGACGTTCGTCAGTTCGGTGCGTTCCCGCGCTTCGGAAAGTCGCTATCGAAGTGTCTTGCGTCAGCTGCTAACTTGACCGCGTCTAAATTGTATTATCCATCGCTCCCGGCCAAGCTGGCGGTGGAAAAGGGCAGCGACAGGAATGGACCGAGCAAGAAAGAGGATTGAACGCGAATTCCTGACCATGACCAAGATGGTGGGTATGTATTGCGCCAGGTTCCACCGGTCCGGCGAAGAGTTTTGCCCGGAGTGCGAGGCATTCCTTGGCTATGCCTCTCGTCGGCTGGAAAAATGTCCCTATGGCGAGGATAAGCCCACCTGCGTCCAGTGCCCCATTCACTGCTACAAGCCGGAACAAAAAGCGTTGGCCAGCCAGATCATGCGGTATGCGGGACCGCGGATGTTGCTGCGTCACCCTTTGCTGGCTATCGCACACAAACTGGACGGTTTTCGCAAGGTTGGGCATCCCATCGAGTTGGGCCGGGAGGCCCGGCGCAAGGCGCGCCAGGGTAAAGCACCTTAACAACAGGATTCACTTCTAGGGCCCGGCCATACCGGGTTGGTATTTTGCATATGAAAATAGCCATTGCCGGCGCAGGCATCAGCGGTCTTAGCGCAGCTTTCTACCTGAAGCAACAAATGCCGGATTGTTCGCTGACGATATTTGATTCCGGATCACGGCCCGGCGGCACCATGCATACAGTCAACGTCGGCGGCTTCTTGTTTGAAGGTGGCGGAAACGGCTTTCTGACGAACAAGCCCGACAGCATGCAACTGGTGCGCGACAGCGGTGCAGAGCACCTGTTGCTGCCCAGCTCGGACCTGGCACGCAAGCGTTATATCTATCACAAGGGCATGCACAGGCTGCCGGAATCCCCTCCCCTGTTCCTCAAATCCGGTCTGCTCACCTTGCGCCAAAAATTGCGTGTTGCAGGAGAATTCTTTGTTCCGAAAAAAGAGGGCGATACTGAGGAGACTTTGCAGGAATTCGGTTATCGAAGGGTAGGCAAGGGATTTACCGATGTATTTCTGGACGCCATGGTGGCCGGCATTTACGCCACGACTCCCGATCGTGTTTCCGTGCAGGCGGCATTTCCCATGGTCGTGGCGCTAGAGCGGGAATACGGCGGCCTGTTCCGGGGCATGCTGGCCAAGCGTAAAAAAGGCGCGGGACCCGGTGGCGTTCTCACCAGCTTCAGGGGAGGAGTGGGCTCCTTCATTTCCCATCTGGCTGCCTGTATCGACGCCGAGTGGCGCCTGGGTTCACCGGTTACCGATATACAACAGGACGGCGAAGGGTATTTGGTAAGCGCAAACGGAAACGCGGAATACTTCGACCACGTCATCGTCGGCGCTCCTGCCTTTGCGGCGGCAGAAATGTTGTTCGGCATGGACCCGGAGCTGGGTGAACAACTGGCTGCCATAGACTACTCGCCCGTCGCGGTCATAGGTTTCGGCTATGACTCACTGGATCATCCGCTGGATGGCTTCGGCTTGCTCACCACCAGTGCGGCTGGGCTGCCAATACTGGGTGTGCTCTGGGATAGCAGCATCTTTGCCGACCGGGCGCCCGATGGTGCCAAGTCCGTGCGTATTATGATCGGGGGTCAACGCAATCCTGAACTGGTGGCGCTGGATGACAAGCAATTGCTGGCATACGCCCGCGAGGGCCTGGTCAAAACCATGGGCGTCGATGCAGACCCCGACGCTGTCTTCATCCGTCGTTGGGAGCGTGGTATTCCCAGCTATGCGCCAGGACACCTGGGTCGGGTGGCCGACATTTTCGAGCGGCTGGCTAGCCACCCGGGACTGCATTTGTGCGCCAATGCCTACGGCGGCATCGCCATGAACGATTGCGTGCGTAATGGCCGTGAACTCGCCTCGCGTATAGCCCGCACAGCTAGCTAGCTGCACACGCGCCTTCCCTATTCGTCCTCACCCGGCTCAAATGCCATACCCGTAAGGACCAGGTCATCGTAATTGACGACGCCCACGATTTGACCCCTGGAAATCACCGGTGACATGGAAATTTCAAAACGGTCAAAGAAACGTGCACAGTACCGAATATCCATGCCAGGCCGAACAAACAGCACCGGCTTGGACATCAGTTCGTAGATATTGATTCTATCCGGCGAGCGATCCTTGGCCAGCACCTGCTTGGCGATATCCGAAGCTAGCATGATCCCGTACTCATCGCGCTTGTCACGCCTGTCCACGATCAGGAAATTTACGCCCTTTTCACGCATGATCGCCAGCGCATCGCTTACAGTAGTCAGTCCGTGTGCCACGACAAACTTGTCTCGCATTACATCCGCGATGATGGTTGGTCTTTTATCATTCATAGCTCTGCCTCCTCTAGCGAGGGTGCAATCAGCTCAACCTGGTGCATCACACCCAACGCATCTTCCACATCCACCTGGAAAGCAATGCCGGTGCCGGGACTCTGGTCGAACTTGCCCGTCTCGGCCACCTTTTCCAGGATGCCCCTCGCCCGGTGTTCCTCCACCAGCATCAGCACCATATCCCTCTGGCTCTCCAGAGCCAGCCCCAGGAAGGTAGTCTTTTCCTCCACCCCTTGTCCACGCGCGTTGGTCAGCACCGTGCACCCGGTCGCACCGGCCTCCCTGGCTGCGTCCATGATAGCCTGTGTCTTGGTATCATCGACAAAGGCAATAATTAACTTGAACCTCATTAGTGTTCTCCTTCAGGGCTTTCATGGTTAGGGTCGGCTGAGTGCTTCAATTGCATGCTCATTCTCTTGCTTACTCGCCAATCTGAAATCTGGGCATAGGCCATCACGGAAATTATCGGAAACAGGCTCGCAAATGCGATCAGACCGAAGCCGTCAACCAGTGCGGTGCGACCCGGAATATTCTCAGCCAGGCCGAGACCCAGCGCTGCTACCAGCGGTACCGTAACCGTGGAGGTGGTAACACCTCCGGAATCGTAGGCCAGCGGCACGATAGCCCTGGGCGCAAAAAATGTCTGCACTACCACGACCACGTATCCGCCGATAATAAAATAATGAATGGGTACGCCCAGGACGATGCGGTACACGCCCAGGGTAATCCCCAGGGCCACGCCTATTGCGACGGCAATGCGCAGTCCCCAGGCCCCGATGGTTCCACCAGACAGCAAATGTGCCTTGTGCGCCACGGCGATCAGCGCAGGTTCGGCGATGGTAGTACTGAAGCCAATGCAAAACGCGAACAGGTAGAGCCAGAGATAGGCCATCCAATGCTGGGTCTGGCTGTCGCCCAGATCGCCAGTACCGAGAAAGCCCGGATCGGTAAACTGGCTGGCCATCATGCGGCCTACCGGAAACAGCGCCAACTCCAGTCCGAGCAAAAACAGCGTCAGGCCAAACACGACCAAGGCGAAACCCAGCAGCACCTGGTGCGGGTTGGGGATAGGCCGCTTGAGGATAAAAAATTGAAATACCGTGAGCACCACACCAATGGGCAAAACATCGCGTAGCGTGTCCAGGAAAACCGCCAATACTTGATCCAGGCCTGGCATCAGATGACCATCCCGTATATCAAGACGAAACTGATTGGCAACAAAGAAGCAAAAGCAATCAATCCAAACCCGTCCAGCAGCGGACTCCTACCCTTTAGCGATGAAGCCAGGCCAACGCCCAGGGCGGTAACCAGGGGCACGGTAATGGTCGAGGTGGTCACGCCACCCGAATCATAGGCGAGCCCGATAATCTCCGGGGGCGCCACCATGGTTAGCACTACCACCAGCATGTAGCCACCGGCG
Organism: Gammaproteobacteria bacterium; assembly: GCA_026193125.1. Classification (GTDB taxonomy): domain Bacteria; phylum Pseudomonadota; class Gammaproteobacteria; order Steroidobacterales; family BM003; genus CAKZML01. Next base: position 2,289 of record JAPHSC010000424.1, on the reverse strand, counting down.
ACCATCAAGTGTATCGGCCAGCCTTTCAGGATACGCAGAACGCCCAGCACGATTGCCGTACCCACCGACAAGGCTACGGTCAGACGCAGGCCAAGCGCATAACCGTGCCTGGCATCCAGCGTATCGGCGATCATTCCTCCCTGGGCTGCAACTTCGGCTGCCTCCTCGGCAATCGCAATCAGCGCCGGTTCGGCTGCGGTGGTGCCAAATCCCAGGCAAAAGGCAAAACACACAAGCCAGAACAAGGATCCCTTTCTGGCGAAGGCATGGGCCATCGCCTCTCCCAGGGGGAAAAGACCCAGATCCAGACCGCGCACGAAGAAGGCCAAACCCGCCAGCACCAGTAACAGGCCGACAAGCATTTCTCCCAGGTTGGGCAGAGGCTGCTGCAAAACCACGAGCTCAAAAAAAGCAATTACCAGTACGATGGGTGTCAGATCCCTGGCGCTTTCCAGTAGCGGTCTAAACAGGCTCTGCAGTGACTGCATCAACTACGCTGCACTCCATGCCGATAAGGTTGGGCGAAACAGCCTGCTGTTGCTGCGTGTTCTGTGCTTGTTCAAGCGTAAACCTCATCATAGTAATCAGTAGATTCAAAACGCCTGGTGCGACGACGAAAGCTAAAACTCATACCGGGCCACAAGGTCGTATTCTTGCCGCTTGCATGCAAATACCAGCTTGCGCAGCCACTGCTCCATACCGAGCCGACGAATTGCCGCTGCAAGAACTCATTGTACCCGGCCTGCACTTCCGCCCGCACTTCCAGCCTTTGCAGACCTTGCTTTTGCATATGCTCCAGACACTGCAATATATAGGCTACTTGTGACTCGATCATGTACACCACGGAATTGTGTCCGAGCCCGGTATTGGGCCCCATCAGCACGAACATATTGGGGAAACCCGACACGACCGTGCCAAGGTAGGCCTCGGGCCCTTCTTTCCAGCAATCCGCCAGGTCCAGCCCGGATCGTCCGGTCAGCATGCCTGCCGGTATCGGGCTGGTAGCCTGGAACCCGGTGCCGAAAATCAGCACGTCCAGATTGATTCGCCTGCCATCCACGAGTTCGACACCGTCTTCCATCACCCGCCCGAGCGCACTCGTCTCCAGGCGCAGGCTGGAATGTTCAAGAGCCGGGTAGTAATCGTCCGAGAGCAGTACTCGCTTGCAACCCAGTCTGAAACCCGGTGTCACTTGCTCACGCAACAAGGGATCGCGAATACTGCTGCGTATATGTGCCCGGGCCCGCGTCTCCATGATCTTCAGGAGGGAGGGAAAACTGCGAAGCCCCAGCGCGCGACTCTCCATCTGTGTGTACACCAGCGCGCGGGCTATCGATTGGACCACCGGGATTCGCCGGTACAGGGCTTGCCAGGCCCCTCTGATGGGCCGATCCCGGCGTGGAAGTATCCAGGGCGGTGTGCGTTGAAACAGAACCAGGCTTCCAACCCGGTCGACAATTTGTGGCACGAACTGAATGGCGCTGGCGCCCGTACCAATCACCCCCACGGTTTTACCCTCGAGGCTCACGTCATGACGCCAACGGGCAGAGTGAAAGGCCGGGCCGCGGAAGCTTGCCAGGCCTGGCAAGACGGGCATGGTCGGACGGCTCAGTCCACCCATCGCTGCCACCAGGACCTGAGATTCATAGCGGCTGCCGTCCTGGCATTCCAGTTGCCAGCAGCCAAGCTCTTCGTTGAAGCTGGCATGGCGTAGTTCTCGCCCCAAATGGATATGTGAGACCAGAGCGTACTTTTTTGCGCAATGCTGCAAATACGCCCAGATCTCCGCCTGGGGCGCAAACTTGCGGGACCAATAGGGATTCTGCTCGAAGGAAAACGAATACAGGCGAGAGGGTACGTCGCAGGCACAACCCGGATAATGGTTATCGCGCCAGGTGCCACCCACTTCTTTGCCGCCGTCCAGGATGAGGAAATCGCATACACCCGAGTCACGCAGACGTACGCCCAGTGCCAGCCCGGAAAACCCGGCCCCAACAATACATACCCGGGTCCTGGTGATTTCGTCAGACTGCATGCCCCTCCCCGCTTGTCGACGATGCTCTCTGGATTCTAGCTCTAAATCGGGCACACTTGTTCACTCGGTGTGTCGCCACCGTATGCATACAGGTACGCACAGAGAGTACTTGCTTCAGGTGTGGCCAGGATGTTGGCTAGCGTATACCACAGGCCTGGCCGCCACATGAGTCAGCGCTCAGGCAAGACATGAGCCACCGCCTACTAACGGTATTCCCTGACTCCGAAGCTGCGGTATGATCAGCCAACTCTGAT
>JAPHSC010000243.1 GCA_026193125.1 Gammaproteobacteria bacterium | reverse complement strand
CGAGTTGCTACAGCAGACCGACAAGCTGATAAAAACCGTGCCCGAAGTCGCAACGGTGTTTGGCAAGATAGGCCGGGCGGAAACGGCCACTGATCCCGCACCTCTTACCATGATTGAGACATTTATCCAGCTCAAGCCGCGGGATGAGTGGCGCGAGGGTATGACCACCGACAAACTGAAGCAGGAGCTGGATGACTTGTTGCAGTTTCCCGGTGTCACCAACGCATTCGTGATGCCGATCAAGACCCGTATAGACATGTTGGCTACCGGTATCAAGACACCGGTGGGTATCAAGGTGGCCGGACCGGACCTTAAGCAAATCCAGGCCATTGGCCAGCAACTGGAAAATATCCTGAAACATGTACCGGGCACCGCTTCGGTGTATTCCGAGAGGGTGGCCGGTGGCAGGTATATAAAGGTTGATATACAGCGCGAGAAGGCCGCGAGGTACGGACTGAATATCGCGGATGTGCAACAGGTCGTGGCTACCGCGATCGGTGGCATAAACGTCGCCCAGACCGTTGAGGGGCTGGAACGCTATCCGATCAACCTGCGCTATCCACAGGACTACCGAAACTCACCCGAGCAACTGTCCCTGCTGCCGATAGTCACACCCAGTGGCGCGCGTATTGCGCTCAGCGATGTGGCGAATGTACTGATTGAGGACGGCCCGCCGGGGATCAAGAGCGAGAACGCCCGTCTGAACGGATGGACGTTCGTCGATATCGAAAATGTCGATGTCGGCAGTTATGTGGTGCAGGCCCAGGAGGTGGTGCGCGAGGAGCTGATTATGCCGGTGGGCTATTCCATTGCCTGGTCCGGTCAATACGAGTACATGCAGCGCGCCAAGGCCAAGCTGACCTATGTGGTGCCCCTGACCCTGGCCATCATTATCGTGCTGCTGTACATGAACTTCAGGAATTTTGCCGAAGTGGCCCTCATTATGGGCACCCTGCCGCTGGCCATGGTGGGCAGCATCTGGCTCATGTATCTACTTGGCTACAATTTCTCAGTCGCGGTGGGGGTAGGGTTCATTGCGCTGGCCGGTGTCACGGTCGAAATTGGCGTGATCATGCTGGTGTACCTGAACCAGGCCTATGCTCGCATGCTGGAGGATTGCAGACAGCAGGAGATGACGCCCAGGCAGGAGACCCTGCGTCACGCGGTGCTCCAGGGCGCCGGATTGCGTGTGAGACCGGTCATGATGACTGCCGCGGCGATCGTCGTGGGCCTGCTGCCGATCATGTATGGCTCGGGCACGGGTTCGGAGGTCATGAGTCGAATTGCCGCACCCATGGTGGGCGGCATGATCAGCGCGGTGCTGCTCACGCTCCTGGTCCTGCCGACTGTCTATTATCTTTGGAAAAAGAGGTCCCTGGCGCAATGAAAGATATCCCGGGGACGGTGGTCCTGATTGGACATGGGGACAGTAACCGTAACCTTGGTCAGCTGAGTATCGACGGGCAGAAATGGAGCCAATGGCCAAGCTGGCAGAGGGCGTCCTGTTGGCTTTCCATTCATTTTTGGGGACCTGTTATGCCGTCTCGTCTAGAATGGCCGTATCAAAGGTTTACGACGCGACACAAGGGACAGGCAGATGGGCAAGATCCGTGTGACAGACAGGGCGGGAAAGCAGGTCGAGGTATTGGCAATAGCAGGTAGTCCGGTGATGTACAGCCTGCGCAATATTGACAACGGGGTGGATGCCATCTGCGGGGGCTTGTGCTCCTGCGGCACCTGCCACGTGTATATCGCTCACGACTGGGCCTCCCGGTTGCCGCCACCGGCCGAGGATGAGGTCGAGTTGCTGGAGGAGCTGGAAAACACTCGCGAGGGTTCCCGGCTGAGTTGCCAGATTCGTTTTACCGAGGAACTCGACGGCCTGGAGCTGGAAGTCGCCCCGGAAGAATAGGCCTTGTTTATGCAGGGGGACAGCAACCGTAACTCCCTGCAGCGGGGGCGCCACCTTAATTCCCAGGCAAATTAGGGGGATAAATTAAGGGGGCTAGATTAGGGGGACAGTAACCCTAACTCCCGGAGTTAGGGTTACTGTCCCCCTAATTACTGGGTTACTGTCCCCCGATTACTCACGCAATTGTGAT
>JAPHSC010000284.1 GCA_026193125.1 Gammaproteobacteria bacterium | reverse complement strand
TTATTCGCCGGCTTCTACGCCATCATTGCGGCTGTGGACGGCAATTTCCCCAATTCAGCCGCGGCCATATTCGTGGCCATGGTCTTGGATGGGCTGGACGGGCGGGTTGCGCGCCTGACCAGCACGGAAAGCGACTTCGGCAAGGAATACGATAGCCTGTCGGATATGGTGAGCTTTGGTCTTGCTCCGTCCATCGTGGTCTACCAGTGGGGCCTCGCGCGCCTGGCCGAGTATGGCTGGGCCTGGGGCAAGCTTGGCTGGCTGGCGGCCTTTTTCTATACCGTCGCCGCCGCCCTGAGACTGGCGCGTTTCAATACTCGCGTGGGTATCGCAGACAAGCGCTTTTTTGAAGGTCTTCCAAGCCCTTCGGCAGCCGGTGTGGTCGCCGCGATGGTCTGGCTGCTGCACGACCTGGAATTGAGTGGCCTGGCAGCCCTGGCAATGGCGTTCTTTATTACCGCGACGGCCGGAGCTCTGATGGTCAGCGCCTTTCACTATTACAGTTTCAAGGACGTGAACCTGGGCGGCAAGGTGCCTTTTGCATACGTGTTGCTGATCCCGGCGATATTTATGCTGATTGCGGTAAATCCGTCGCTCGTGTTGTTTCTCCTGTTTGCCGGCTATGCCACGGTGGGTCCGGGGTTCTGGCTGTACCGTCGCAACCGCAAGCGCGGTCCTCCGGCCGACCCGGAGCAGTAGAGCGAATGGAGACGTCCTTGCGCCTGGCCTACCTGGACGCGATGGGTATTCGTGCCTGGGTGCCACGAACTGAAGACGCGGGGTCCGCGTCTGATCCGCTTGCCGCGCAGGCCACGCAGTTCCCGACCCCTGAACCCGCGGAGTCATCTCGACATATTGATGTGGTCGCGCCTGCACGGCCCGTCACCCCGGCGGTGTCGTCTGCATCCGCAACCGCGAAGGGATCGGTACGCGGGTTACGGGTAGTGGCCGGCACTGATAGCGGCGAGCCCGCGCAATGGGCCGAACTGCGCCAGGCGGTGAGCGATTGCAGGGCATGCAGCCTGTGCGAAAGCCGCAAGCAGACCGTGTTTGGTGTGGGCGATCGCAAGGCCAGCTGGATGATTATCGGCGAGGCCCCGGGCGCCGACGAAGACCGGCAGGGTGAGCCCTTTGTCGGCCGGGCGGGTAAGTTGCTCGACGCCATGCTGCTGGCCGCAGGCCTTCGACGCGAGCAGGTGTTCATTGCCAATGTGCTGAAGTGCCGCCCGCCGGACAACCGTGACCCCCACCAGGACGAGATCGCCGCCTGCTCCGTCCACCTGAACAAGCAGATCGAACTGCTTGGGCCTGATCTGATACTGGCGGTTGGAAGGATTGCCGCGCAAAGCCTGCTGCAGACCCAACTGCCGGTTGGCAGGCTCAGGGGAATTCGTCATGTCCATGCCGCGACCTCGACCCCTGTGGTCGTTACCTACCATCCGGCCTACCTGTTGCGTAAGCCCAGCGAGAAAAGCAAGGCCTGGAGTGACCTGAGGCTGGCCATAGCCTGCGCCGGGGAGAGTGCATGAGCGCGGTCCGTAACGAGGAACCATTCAACTTGCGCCGTATGGCCAGGGATGATCTTGACGCGGTCTTTGAGCTGGAGCGCGCCAACTACGCCTTTCCCTGGTCCATGGGAATATTCCGGGACTGCCTGGAAATGGGCTACCTGGGCTTCGTGGCCGAGGACAGTGAAGGTATCCGCGGCTATTTCATGGTCTCCGTTGGGGTCCATGAGGGGCATATATTGAACCTGTGTGTGGATTCGAGTTTGCGTGGCCGGGGCCTGGGTCGGCAATTATTACGTCATGCCATGCAGGTATTCCGACAGGAGCAGGCCCAGACAGTGTTCCTGGAAGTCCGTCCGAGCAATAAGGCGGCAATCGCGCTGTACGAATCCGAGGGATTTGTCGAAATCGGGACCCGTAAGGACTACTATTCCTCGGCCGGGGACAAGGAAGACGCGCTCATACTCGCGCGTGATCTGTTTTAGCGCCGCGACCGTTACCACTCGCGGTAAATAGGCAAAATCGGTAGAATCCACGGCTTTTGCACGGAACCGCCATGCCTGATCTTGGGCAACAAGTTAAACGCCGCCGTACTTTCGCCATCATTTCTCATCCTGATGCAGGCAAAACCACGCTTACCGAAAAGCTGTTGCTGTTTGGCGGCGCCATCCAGTTGGCGGGTACGGTCAAGGGTCGCAAGGCCTCGCGTCATGTTACCTCGGACTGGATGGCGATGGAGCAGGAGCGAGGCATCTCGGTCACCACATCGGTCATGCAGTTCCCTTATGGCGAGTGCATTTTCAACCTGCTGGATACCCCAGGACACGAGGACTTTTCCGAGGACACCTACCGAACGCTGACTGCGGTGGATGCCGCCTTGATGGTGATCGATTGCGCCAAGGGCGTGGAGGAACGAACCATCAAGCTGATGGAAGTGTGTCGCCTGCGTGATACGCCCATTATCACTTTTGTGAATAAACTCGACCGTGAGGGTCGAGAGCCCCTGGAGCTGCTCGATGAAATTGAGCGCGTGCTGGGAATCAGCTGCACCCCCGTGACCTGGCCCCTGGGTATGGGCCGGGACTTGAGGGGTGTGATTCACCTGCATCGAAAACAGATCGTGCAATACCGTGAGGGTCTGCAGGGCCGCCTGGGCGAGGAGACCATCATTGCGGATCTGCAAGGCCCTGAGGCCACGGCGTTGCTCGGCGACAGGGAGGCCCAGTTGCGCGAGGAATTTGAGCTGGTGGCCGAGGCCTGTCCTGACTACGACCGGACGGCCTATCTGTCGGCCAAACAGACGCCGGTGTTTTTTGGTTCTGCTCTGAGCAACTTCGGAGTACGCGAGCTGCTCGATTTTTTTGTTGCCGAGGCACCGTCGCCCACGCCCCGCGAAAGCCTCCAGCGTTTGGTCGAGCCTACCGAGGACGCCATGACTGGCTTCGTGTTCAAGATCCAGGCGAATATGGATCCCTCGCACCGCGACCGTATTGCTTTCATGCGCTTGTGTTCCGGACGTTACCACCAGGGCATGCGTATGCATCATGTGCGTCTGGGTAAGGAAATCAGGGTCGGAGACGCCATTACCTTCCTGGCGTCGGATAGACAGAATGCTGAAGAGGCCTACGCCGGCGACATCATCGGTCTGCACAACCATGGCACGATCAACGTGGGTGACACATTCACCGAGGGTGAGAAACTGAGCTTTCAGGGTATTCCTGACTTTGCCCCCGAACTTTTCCGACGCGCCGTACTCAAGGATCCACTGCGCCTCAAGCAGCTGCGCAAGGGTCTGGAGCAATTGTGCGAGGAGGGTGCAACGCAGTTGTTCTGTCCCCTGCGTAACAACAACCTGATCCTGGGTGCTGTCGGGCCGCTGCAGTTTGATGTGGTGGCCTTTCGCTTGCGCAATGAGTATGGGGTCGAGTGCATATTTGAAAGCGTACCGATCGCGAGAGCCCGCTGGGTCGAATGCGATGACCCCAAGAAGCTTGAAGAGTTCAAGCGCAAGGCGCATGACAACCTGGCCCTGGATCACAAGCAGGAACTGGTTTACATAGCACCCAGCCAGGTCAACTTGTCGCTCACCCAGGAGCGCTGGCCGGATGTGCGCTTCAATGACACGCGAGATCACGCGAGCTGGGCGTAGAGCGATTTTTTATAGTGCATTGAGCGGTCACATAAATCTCTTGTGTTGGCCGGTAACGGGATGCCCGTGTCATTCATGAACTCGCCGCGAGGAATTGTCACAGGGGTGGCGCGTGCGGGACTATGAGCGCGCGACAAGGTTTCATTTTTCTTGCCGGGCTCGATTTTCTTTCTGACCGGTGCAATAGTGGGCCCCGAAAGTCCAACTGAATGCATAACAAGGGGCATTAACATGCGCCGTTCCCAGACTCACCTGTTACTCGCCTGTTTCTCGATTTTGTTTCTGCCAGTGTCTGCGCCCGCTTCCTCGCCGATTCTCGAAACCTGTGCCGAATGCCATGGCGTAGACGGCATGGGGCAGGGCCTGGCAATGGTTCCGTTGATTGCCGGTATACCGGCAGAACATATCGAGGATGCGATCCTTTCTTATGTAGACGGCGTGAGGCGCTGTACCCATGAACCGCGCATGTGCGAGACCGTGGCAAGCCTGTCGGAATCGGAAGTGGCAGAGGTCGCTGAATACTATGCCGGTAAGACACGGGGTGCGTCCGCTGAGGAGACCGACGGTGAGCTCGCGTCACAGGGTGAGCGCGTGTACAACGAGCATTGCTCGGCCTGCCACGTGTCCCCTGATAGTGAGGAAGCGGCGTACGCGGTCGGAATCCCGTTGCACGGGCAACGTGCGGATTATCTGCGCTATGCCATCGACGCCTATATAAGCGGTGACCGCGAGGTGCAATTCGAAGCCATGGGGCAGGAACTCGGGGAGCTGCGGCCCGGCGATATCGACGCACTGGTGAATTTCTTTTCCAGCTACCGGCCGGCGGATTGACAACTCAAGTCCGTCCTGGTTTTCCATAGTGGCGTCGGTCTAATTGCTAGACGCAAGGCCCTGCTTGCTGCAGCCGGTTTGCCCGGCTGGTCTAAATTTGGAATATGAAGGTATTACGCCGGTCGTGTAATGCGTAAACTCTAGTCTTATTTGCAACCAGAGGCAGACAGCGATGATCCTGTTTAATCCCGGCAAACCCGGCGCACGTTACTCCGACGCAAAGTCCAAAGAACTCATGGGCAAGGTCGTCGGATTTTTTGAGCGTCGTGGTAATGATCAACTGCAAAAGGATTATTACGCCCGGGAGTGGTACACGGAGTTCCTGGATTTTGTCAAAGACGAGCAGATCTTCGCTACCATGTGCACGCCGGCCGGATACGGTGCCGAGGATTCGCGCTGGGATACCTGGCGCATCTGCGAGTTCGCGGAAATACTTGGATTTTACGGTCTGCCGTACTGGTATGTCTGGCAGGTCAGCGTACTGGGGCTGGGACCGATCTGGATGAGTTCTAACGAAGCGGTCAAGCAACGCGCCGCACAGGCACTGCAGGAGGGGGGTATTTTCGCCTTCGGCTTGTCCGAGAAAACACATGGTGCAGATATATACGCCACTGACATGATCATCTCGAAGGTCGGCGACGGTCAGTACCGTGCCAACGGCAGCAAATATTATATTGGTAATGGCAACAGGGCGGCGATCACCTCGACCTTCGGCAGGTTCTCGGACAGTGACGAGTATTTGTTCTTCGCGGCGGAGTCGACACATCCGTGTTATGAGCTGGTGAAAAATGTGGTGGCCAGCCAGAACTACGTTTCCGAATACAAACTCAATGACTACCCGTTGACCGATGAGGACATCCTGCACCGCGGTCAAGACGCCTGGAACGCCGCACTGAATACCGTAAATATCGGCAAGTACAACCTCGGCTGGGCATCTATTGGTATCTGCACCCACGCTTTTTACGAGGCGATTCACCACGCCGCCCATCGCAAACTCTACAACATGGCGGTGACGGATTTCCCCCATGTAAAACGGCTGTTCACTGATGCCTTTGCACGCCTGGTCGCAATGAAACTGTTCGCGCTGCGCGCCGCAGACTATCTGCGTACGGCATCCAGCGAGGATCGGCGCTACCTGCTGTTCAACCCGATGACCAAGATGAAGGTCACCACGCAGGGTGAGGAAGTCATCAACCTGATGTGGGATGTGATTGCTGCCAAGGGTTTTGAAAAAGATATGTATTTCACCCAGGCGGCTGTGGACATACGTGCGTTACCGAAACTGGAAGGCACCGTACACGTCAATATCGCCCTGATCGTAAAATTCATGCCCAACTATTTCTTCAATGCGGACGCGTCCTACTCGCCAGTTGCGACCCAGGATGATCCGCACAACGATGATTTCCTGTTCAAGCAGGGGCCGGCCCGGGGGTTAAGCAAGATTCGTTTCCACGACTGGCAACAGGCGTTCGACGGATTCAGTCAGCCAAATGTTGTTCTGTTTCTGGAGCAGGCGCGGGCATTTCGTGGTCTGTTGGCGAAGGCATCGCCCACGCCTGAACAGATGAAGGATATCGATTTCTTGCTGGCTGGTGGCGAGATATTCGCGCTCGTCGTGTATGCGCAGTTGATCCTCGAGAATGCACGCATCCTTAACATCAATAGTGATCTGCTTGACCATATCTTCGACTGCCTCGTGCGTGATATGTCACATTTCGCTTTGGAATTGCACAATAAGCCCACGAGTACCGAGGCACAGATGGCACAGTGCCTGAAGATGGTCCGCAAGCCGGTTGCGGATGCGAAACGGGCGGACCGTGTGTGGCTCGAGCAGGTTTACTCACAGCGTGACGCCTACGAAATGGCGCGCTAGTCTGCTCCTGGGCGCTACCTGGAATAGAAGCCAAATTATGAGTGCAGATTGGAAAATGCCCTGGCCACGAATCGCTGTGGAAGGCGTAGTAATT
>JAPHSC010000306.1 GCA_026193125.1 Gammaproteobacteria bacterium | reverse complement strand
GTATCCTGGGCATGCAAGCCCATTTTCGCCAGTTTGCGCCCACGGCTGAAGCCTGGCATGTCCCGCTCCACGACAAACAGCCCGAACCCGTGTGGTTTGTCGGGCACAGTCCTCGCAGCCACTACCACGAGATCTGCCAGCAGGCCGTTGGAAATAAATGTCTTGGATCCATTGAGCAACCAGTGATCGCCCTTGTCCACCGCCCGGGTTCGCGTGCCCGAAATATCTGACCCGGCACTGGCCTCGGTCATGGCTACCGCGAGAATAGACTTGCCGCTGACACAGTTGGGCAGCCAGCGTGCTTTTTGTTCCTCGTTACCCAGTTGACCCAGATAGGGACCCACCAGGCGTGTGTGCAGGTTTATAAAGAAGCCGCTTTCGCCATGATGAACATTCTCTTCTATGAGAATCTGCTCGTAACGAAAATCCTCGATGCCTGCACCGCCATACTTTTCGTCAGCCCAAAGTAAGAGCAGACCCTGTTCACCGGCCTTCTCGAACGCCTCCCGGTCGACAATTCCCTGCTCTCGCCAGCGTTCGCCGTGCGGACCAATTTCATTCTGCATGAATCGGCGCACCGACTCCCTGAACATGACATGTTCTTCGTCAAATATCAGCCGATCCATAAATTACCCCTTAATCAGGTGCGAGGTGCATGCAGGAAAAAAGGCCGGGCTTCAAAAAGAAACCCGGCTTTGACATCATGCCGCCGAGGCGCCGAGCTCAGCGGGCACCGGGTAGAAGTTCTCGCCTTGTCTGGCCCGGGCCCGTAACCAGTCAGACACCTGGAAGCGTTCACCGTAGGCGGCAGCCAGACGATCGCATTCGCTGACGAAATTCTCCAGGCCGACGGTATCGATGAACGACAATGTGCCACCGGTGTAGGGTGGGAAACCCCAGCCGAATATGGAGCCAATGTCGGCATCTTCCGGGTGGGTGACTACGCCCTCCTCGACACAGCGCGCGGTTTCCAGAGCCTGGATATAAAGCAGTCGCGTTTTCACTTCTTCCGCCGCGGGTTGCTCTGCTGCCAGTGGATAGATTTCTGCCAGCCCTTCCCACAAGTGTTTGCGCCCGCCCTCCGGGTAAGCATAGAAGCCCTTTCCGCTGCGCTTGCCCTTGCGTCCAAGCTCATTTACGAACTTGTCCACCAACTCGTAACTGGTAGGACGCTTGTAGGCTTTCCCCATATCCATCTCGGTCTGCTTCATGACCTTGTAGGCAAGCTCAATAGCGACTTCGTCAGCGACCGCCAGAGGCCCCACCGGCATACCGGCCTGACGGGCCACATTCTCAATCAGGGCTGGATTTACCCCTTCCTGGAGCAGTGTCATACCCTCGTTGGTATAGGTGCCGAAACAACGACTCGTATAGAAACCCCGGCTGTCGTTGACAACTATCGGGGTCTTGCGCAACTGACCCACGTAATCCAGTGCCTTGGCGATGGTTTCGTCGCTGGTTTTCTCACCCACGATAATCTCCACCAGTGGCATCTTGTCCACGGGTGAGAAGAAATGAATACCGATGAACTGGTCGGGTCGCTTCGAGGCCTGTGCCAGTCCGGTGATAGGCAGGGTGGAAGTATTGCTGGCGAATACCGAGGTAGCCGGGATGACGGCCTCGGCCTTGGCCGTGACGTCGGCCTTGATCTCGCGGCTCTCGAATACCGCCTCGATCACCAGGTTGCAGCCCTCAAGGTCAGCATAGTCAGTGCTGGGCTTGATCATGCCTAACACCGCTTCGCCCTTGGCCTGATCCATCTTGCCCCGCTCAAGCTGCTTGGCCAGCAGACTCGCGGAGTACTGCTTGCCTTTCTCGGCGCTGGCCAGGTCGGTGTCCAGTAGTACCACTTCCATGCCTGCGCTCGCAGACACATAAGCCACACCGGCACCCATCATTCCTGCACCCAGGATACCCAGCTTCTTGACCTGGGATTTCTCCACACCCTTGGGCCGACGCGCGAGCTTGTCGGCCAGTCCCTTGTTAATGAACAAGGTGCGCATCATGTTACGTGCTACCGGACCGGCCAACAGCTGGGCGAAGTACTTGGACTCTATCTGCAGTCCCTTGTCTATGGGCATGGCGGTACCTTCGTACACGCTGGACATGATGCCCAGGGCCGCCGGATAGTTGTTCTGGGTGGTTTTCGAAGTCAGGGCATTGCCCACCATGAAGGTCTGCGCCGCACCCGGGTGCATGCCACCGGCGCCTCCAGGAACCTTGAAGCCTTTCTTGTCCCAGGGTGCTTCTGGATCGCCCTTCTCAAGCACCCACTTGCGGGCGCGTGCCTCCAGTTCCGCCACCGGAGCAATTTCGTGGACGATACCCAGCGCCAGCGCCTTGTCAGGACGTACATGGCGCCCTTCCAGCATCAGCGGCAGTGCCTCGCGAATGCCGATCAATCTCGGCAACCTCTGGGTGCCGCCGGCGCCTGGCAGCAAACCGACCTGCGACTCTGGCAAGCCAATCACCGCCTTGGGATGATCCGACAACACTCGATAATGACAGGCGAGGCACAATTCCAGCCCACCGCCAAGGGCCACGCCATTGATGGCCACGGCCACCGGCTTGCCGCAGGTCTCCAGCTTGCGGTAGGCCTGGCTTAGCTCCTGGCTCCAGTCATAACATTGTTTCAGGGTCGCGCCCCGGTCATAGGCAGTGACCAGGTCCTTGAGGTCGGCACCGGCGATAAATGAATCCTTGCCAGACACGATCACCACGCCCTTGACCTTTTCATCACTCGATACCTTGTCGGCATACTCGGCGATTTCACGGGTCAATTCCGGCGTTAGCACGTTCATGGAACGGTCTGGAACATCGATAGTCAGGGTGACAATGCCTTCTTTATCGAGTTTGTAATGTAGGGTCTTGCTCATTTGATTGTCCTGTGTGAATTGCTGATCCGGCGTCTAGACGCGCTCGATGATAGTGGCGGTACCCATGCCGGCTCCGATACACAGAGTCACCAGCGCGGTACCCAGGTTACGGCGCTCCAACTCATCCAGGACCGTGCCCAGGATCATTGCGCCAGTGGCTCCCAACGGGTGACCCATGGCAATCGCACCGCCATTCACGTTGATCTTGTCGTGGGATATATTCAGCTTCTGCATGTAGTGCAGCACCACCGAGGCGAAGGCCTCGTTCAATTCGAACAGGTCAATGTCAGCCAGACTCATACCTGCGCGCTTCAGGACTTTCTCAGTGGCATAGGCCGGGCCGGTCAACATGATGGTAGGTTCGCTACCGGTAGATGCAAATCCGCGAATCCTGGCGCGCGGCTTCAAACCACAGCGTTTACCTACCTCCTCACTGCCCAGCAGCACCGCCGCGGCACCGTCCACGATGCCACTGGAATTTCCACCTGTGTGCACATGCTTGATGGCTTCCACATCCGGATATTTCTGCAGGGCCACGCCATCGAAACCGGCCTGTTGCCCGGGAATTTCGAAGGCAGCCTTCAGACCGGCCAGGCTCTCCATGGTCGTTCCGGGTCGCATGTGTTCATCACGTTCCAGCAGTATCTCGCCTATGCAGTCCTTGATCGGAATGATCGAGTTCTTGAAATAACCCTTGTCCCAGGAGTTGGCTGCACGCTTCTGGCTTTCCAGCGCATAGGCGTCCAGGTCCTGGCGTGAGATGCCATTGCGAGTGGCTATCAGGTCTGCGCTGATCCCCTGGGGTACAAAATAGGTATGAAAGGCAACCTGGGGGTCTATGGCCCAGGCGCCACCGTCCGCGCCCATGGGTATGCGAGACATGGACTCCACACCGCCGCCGATCACCATGTCGGACTGTCCTGACATGATTTGCGCCGCCCCGCTATTGACTGCCTCCAGCGCCGAGGCGCAGAAGCGATTTATCTGCTTTCCGGGAACAGACTGAGCATAGCCTGCATGCATGACGGCAACCCGGGCGATATCGGCGCCCTGCTCACCAACAGGCGCAACACAGCCCAGGATTACATCATCCACCAGGGAGGTATCCAGGCTGCTGCGTTCTTTCAGGGCAATCAGCACCTGTCGTGTCAACTCGATGGGAGTGACCTCGTGCAAGGCGCCATCGGCCTTGCCGCGGCCACGGGGCGTGCGCACGTGATCATAAATATAGGCGTCAGCCATGGTTGCTATCCTCGTCAGTCATTGAAGGGAACTCTTGCCGTTGTTCGGCGCGAGCATATTTCGAGTACTACGTTTGAATTCTTCATGCATGGGCAACAGCTCAACGTCAGGATTGACCATCCATTGCAAACCAATGCCGGAGATTGTTGCCAGGAAATGCTCGGCAAAGCGCTCCGGGCTGATGCCCGGACGGACAACGCCGGCCGCTTGCCCCTCGCGGACCCAGCCGCACACTGACTGGCGTTGCTTGGCTTGCACCTCTGACACGCGGGACTGGATACCGGAGCCCGGATCAATCGAGGCGAATGCCAGTATGCTTAGCGCTCGAAACTGGGAAGGCATTTCGTGAATGAAATGATAGTGGGCGTCGATGGCGGCGCATAAACCGTCCACCGCCGAGAGCTGTCCCACCGCAGACTGCAAGCGTTCCAGCCAGACGCCGGCGAGGGTCTTGGTGACCGCCCGCATCAAGCCGACCTTTGACCCGTACTGGTAGGTCACGAGGCCCCGACTGTATCCGGCGCGCTCACCCACGGCACGCAAGGTAGTGCCGGAAATTCCCAGCTCGGTGATCAACTCAACCGCCGCATCGACCATGCGCTGTTCCGAGATCGCGCGGCGTTGCGCCTGTGACGTTTTGGTAATCGGGCGTCCCGACAACTACAGTCTCCTACAAAACTTGTCAGCGACAAGGAAGTTAGCTGCAGCGCACCAAAAGGTCAAGTGCCGGCGATTTCGTCCATCAATTTACGTATCCGCTTGGCAGACACCGGTCCCGGGGTGCCCAGTTCCTGCGCAAAAAGAGAAACCCGGAACTCCTCCAACATCCAGCGGGCCTTCTCGACCCTCCTTGCGCCCTGTGACTCGCGCAAGCTGTCCAGCCTTTCCAACAGCGGCACCAGTTCCAGGGCGCGTTGCTGATCCCGGCTCATACCAAGCGCCAACTTTTCCACTCGACGGGCCGCAGCCTTGAGATAGCGAGGGTACTGGCCCAGACGTGCTGGCGTCACCTGGCGCAGAAACCCCGGAAACACCAGCTGTGAAAGTTGTTCCTCAACATCGCGGGTGCTCGGGTTATCCCCTGCCCCGGCCAGGGCCATACGCACCGCCTGGTAGTCCAGCAGTACCCGGGAAATGGTATTGGCCAGCTCATTGCCCTGAAGCACAAACAGTCCCCTGCCCCTGTCCAGCATTGCCTGGTAAGCGGCGCGGTTGCGCGGTAGTGACTTTTCCTCTTCAAGAAAGACATGCTCCAGCGTCAGGAGGATGAAGTCATCAACCAAGGCAGTTT
>JAPHSC010000324.1 GCA_026193125.1 Gammaproteobacteria bacterium | reverse complement strand
TCCAACGACTTCATGGGGCAGGAGCCCGGTACGGAAGAAGAAATCCAGGAATTTTGCCGCCTGACCTACAGCGTCAAGTTCCCGATGTTTGAGAAGGTATCTGTCAAGAAAGGCAATGCGCATCCCTTCTACGACCAATTGGCTGCAGAATCCGGCACCTATCCCACCTGGAACTTCCATAAGTATCTGATTGGCAGGGATGGCAAGTTGATTGCGCAGTTCAGCCCGCGGACGCAACCCTATGACGAGGAATTGCTGGGCAGCATCAAGACAGCTCTCAACAACTAGGGGACTTTGATTCATGCGAGCAAATTACAGAGGTGGTCGCGCCGGATTTTCAGGCAAAGGACTTGCCGCAAGCATATTATCTTCGGTTCGATCCCTGTGGTTTTTCAGGGCGCGTCAATCTTACCGAAGCTTCGCCATGACTCGCCTGATTCCATAAATCTGCACTGTGCTGGCGGCCCTTCTATATGCCGGCTCCACCGATATCGAGACGGCAGCGATACCAAAGTCTGACGATGGGCCCTTCGCGGGCATGGGCTACCCCTACTCCGAATCTACCCGCGCGGGCGGTCTGCTTTTTCTTGCGGGCCAGACTAGCAAGGACGCAGACGGCAAGCTGGTACCGGGGGCATCCGCGCCCAAGCGGAGCAGGTGATGTTGAACATAGAGGCTGCACTGGTGCGTCGCCGACTTAACATGCAGCACGTGGTCAAGTGCGAGCTTCCTGGTAGAAATTCCCAAATGGGGTACGTTCAACGGAGTCTATAAGAAGCTTTTTTCCGTCGCCCTACGCTACACGCAGTGCAATGGGCGCCAGAGGATTGGCGGGCAACGTTACCATTGCGTCAGGTAAGAATAGACCTGTTGGTTTAGTAGTCGCCCGGCTACCGATACCACCAATTGTCGCTCTGCACCGTTGCTCAATCATCGTCCATTTGCATAAAGGACTGACTTGCCGTCAGGGCAGGTTCAGAGCAATCTGCTGGTCGAGCAATGTAATCCACTTGTTATAGTTGCGATGAATCTTGTTGCCATCGTACATGAGATTCTGACTATCCTTGTAGGCGATACTGTAGCTATGGTCGTCATAAAAGATGTCCACGCTGGCCATATGCTGCCGCACCGTGATATCGGCCTGGATATGTCCAGGTTCCGATTCGGTCATTCGCCAGCCCTTGGCTGCGCCACCGGCAAGAATCGCCGATTTGATCACTGCCTCACCGTCCTGGTCAGCCGAAATCGCTACCTGGTGTTCGTTAATGTTCAGCACTGGCAGCGTACGATTACATCCTGCCAGACTCAGCAGCAAGACTACCAGAACCAGAAGACCTGACTTGCGAAATGGAACGCTGATATTCATGACCCCTCCGAAATAAAGCATGTGCCAAGCAGATTGATTTTCTGTTCGTATGTTCGGCAAGTCGGCTTGTTTCGACGAATACAAACCGCTCACGAAATCTACCGCAGCCTCTTCAATATAATTGAGCTGTTGATTCCGGCGAAAGCAAAATTATTAGTCATTATGTACTCGTTCGACATCGTCCTTGGCCCATCCATCAGGTAGTCCAGCTCCGCGCAACGTTCATCCGGCTGCGTAAGATTGATAGTTGGTGCATACCAGTCATCCCGCAGCATCTGCATGCTGATCCAAGCCTCCAGACTGCCACAAGCACCCAGCGTGTGCCCGATATAGCTCTTCAGCGAACTAATCGGCATTCTCTCGCCGAAGATTCTGGCTGTGGCATGAGATTCGACTATGTCGCCCGACTCGGTCCCTGTGGCATGGGCGTTAACGTAGCCGATTTCGCTGGCCGGAATGCCAGCGCTTTCGAGTGCCATTTCCATCACCCGGGCGACCGTTGGCTCGCTGGGGCGGGTAGCGTGCATACCGTCTGAATTGGTGGCGAACCCCACAACCTCCGCTAACATTGTTGCGCCTCTTGCCACAGCATGTTGGTAGTCCTCCAACACCAGGGTACAAGCGCCCTCGCCTATGACCAGTCCATCTCTGTGCCTGTCGAACGGTCTCGGAGTCTCGCCTGGCGCATCGTTTCGAGTGCTCGTGGCATACAGCCTGTCAAACACTGCGGCCTCCGAAACGCAAAGTGCCTCAGCGCCGCCCGCGAGCATTACCCGTTGATATCCGTTTTTTATGCACTCATATGCGTAGCCGATTCCCTGGCTTCCGGAAGTGCAGGCCGTACTGGTGGGAATGATTCGCCCGGTCAACCCGAAAAAGATGCCGATATTCGCTGCAGCGGTGTGCCCCATCATCCGCAGGTATGTGGTGGCATTGAGACTTTCAACGCTTTT
>JAPHSC010000146.1 GCA_026193125.1 Gammaproteobacteria bacterium | reverse complement strand
GTAACTGCAACACGCCGCGAAACAAGCGTTCTCGATATTCCCTACAACGTCTCGGCTGTGTCGGGCGATGAGATTGAGGGGCAGAACATCGTCGATGCGACGGACCTCATGCGACTGATACCAGGCGTATCGGTAGTGGACCGTGGCTATCGCAATTCCGGCATGGTTAACAGCATGGTCATGCGCGGAGTCAACGTCGACAATGGTGTCAATGGTGACGTTGGGCTCTCATCCGTGGCGCCGGTAGCCAGTTATGTGGACAACACTCCGATATTCGCCAATTTCCTGTTGAAGGACATACAGCGGGTCGAGGTTCTGCGTGGACCACAGGGAACCCTGTATGGATCCGGATCTTTGGGCGGCACTGTTCGCTATATCATGAACAGGCCGGATGCAGAGGCTTTTGATGCCAGCGTTGCCGCCGGCTACAGTCAGACTGACGGTTCGGACGGCAGCAATTACAGCGTCGATGGCATGGTGAATATTCCCCTGGGCGACACAGTGGCTTTCCGCGTGTCTGCCGGAGTGGTGAGTAATTCCGGTATTATCGACTACAAGAATCTCTATGTCCTGGATGGCGGCGACCCGGTGGTATTGAACGACGCCGGAGACTGCGTTGGTGTCACCGATCCTTCATTGACTGACACCGAAGTCGCATTTAATGGATCCTGCTATCGCACTCAGAAAGACGCAGACGAAGTCGATATCAGTTACGCACGCGCGTCGCTAAGGTTCGATCCGTCAGACACTTTGAGTCTGCAAATCAACTATCAGATGCAGGATGACGAAATCGGGGCACGTCGGGCGATCACCCTTGGGGCTGATTACTACGGAAACGCCTATAATGAGACCGACGAAAACGGCTCCACAATGCTTGAGCCATCCACCCGGGATGTATCGCTGGCGAGCCTGGATATTGAATGGGACCTCGGTTTTGCGACCCTGACATCGAATACCTCCAGTTACGACACCCAGGGTGAAGGCTGGCGGGACAACACGAGTCTGTGGGTGACGGACAGGGGTGGATTCGCCAATTGGTATGACATTCTTTACACCGGTATGCCCCGTCCTGTCGCCTTCGTATCGGCCGGTTACGATGAATCGGCACTGGTACAGGAGTTCCGCCTGGTGTCGAACGCCAATGATCGCAGCAAGTTTGACTGGGTCGTGGGCTTGTACTACATGGACCAGGATCGCGAAGTAAATAACTTCAGCTATCAGCTCGGTTTGGACGAGTATTCCCAGGCATGTGCCGCTTTGGGCGCCGCCTGCCTGGCTGACGGACAGTGGTGGGTTGGCCTGCCGCTGCAGGAAATTGATTTCTACTACATACGCCAGGAAAACTTTACCGACCTGGCGGCCTATGGCGAACTAACCTGGCACGTTACTGACACCGTTCACATCACCGGTGGACTGCGCTGGTTCGATAATGAACTTACGAACAATACCGCTGCCGATTTCCCCCTGGTTGAAGGCCAGGTGGTTCCCTTCGTAGAGTATCCTGCGCAAAAGGAAAGTGACATCCAGGTAAAGCTGAATGTCGCCTGGGATGTCTCGGACAGCATGATGGCTTACGCGACCTACTCGGAGGGATTCCGTCGTGGTGGAGCGAATGCCATCCCGGATCAGGGATTTTTCGCAGAGACGAATCCTGACTCGGTACGCTTCTACAAGGCCGATACGGTGCAGAACTACGAGCTCGGGCTGAAAGGTGGCAGTGAGCGCATTCGCTATGCCGCAGACGTCTATTATGTTGATTGGAGCGACCCCCAGCTCAATACGGCGACGGCTGACTGGGGATTCTTCATGGCGCAGAACGGCGAGGCTGCCAAGACCACAGGTGTGGAACTCGAGGCACAGGTGTTGTTAACGGATGACCTGGAGCTGAACCTGGGCTATGCCTATGTCAGTGCCGAGCTGTCTGCAGATCTGTATGCGCCGCAGTATGGCAATCTCCTGGCGACCAGCGGACACCGCCTGCCCGGTACGGCAGAAAATGTCGTTACTGCAGCCCTGACACACAGCTACACGCTCTCACGTGGCTACAATTTGATGAGCCGGCTAAGCGCCTACTACCAGTCTGACTCCATCAATTCGGTGCAGGACAATACGCTGCAAGACACGTTTAGTGGATTTACGATCTGGAACGCCTCGGTCGCAGTGCAGCGCGATAACTGGGATGTCTCCTTGTACATGCGCAATATTGGTAATGAGCAAGGCGTCACCGGAAGTTACCCCGCTGCGTATATGAGTACTGATACCGGTATATTCGAAAATTACTACGGCAATAATCAAAGGCAGTACATTACCACTCCAAGAACGCTTGGAGTCCGGGTAAGCTATCACTTCTAGCAGAACTGTCCTGAGCGAAAACCGGGCACCAGCCCGGTTTTTGCTTTTGGCCAGACCCTAAAACCATGTGGACCAATGACACCCCGGCATGAATCCGATCCCGCCAAAATCCGGAGTCCCAGACCCAGCCAGCCCAATGGCCGGCGCTAACGGTGAGCTCCAAAATGAGTTGCGACGAATTCAGGACCTGATGCGCAAGGCTGATCCCGCTGACGCAGTTTGGGCTTGCGACAGATTTAACCGGGATCATCCTGCATTTGCTCCAGGCTGGAACCTGGCAAGCCAGTTGGCGCTCAGGATCGGCGATCCGAATGCAGCACTTCGTGCGATCGGCCTGGCATTAAATATCGAGCCGGATCAGTCAGAATGGTTGTTGCAAAAGGCGAAATGCCTGCTCGTACTTGGTCGCAGGGAAGAGGCCAGAATTCTCGCTCAAAAAATGTCGGACAGGCTTTTCTCCAGCGCCGGGCTGTCGACGGCGGCCGGCCTGCTGTTGTCCAGCCTGGATATGTATGAGCAGGCGGAGAGCTTATTCCTGGACGCTGTGAAGCAGGAGCCTGGAGTGGCGGGGTCCTATTACAACCTGGCTACGGTACAACGGTTCCTGGGGAAACTCGACAAGGCCGAAACCAATCTCGACAAGAGCCTGGCGCTTGATCCTGGTGATGGCGAGGCCCTGGTACTGCGCTCCGGATTGCGGCGTCAAACTCCCGAGAGTAATCACCTGGACCAATTGGAAGGCTTGCTTGCCGATTCAGCCAGCAGCCCGCGGCGGGCCGTCTCGATTTGCTACTCCCTGGCTAAGGAACTTGAGGATATTGGTGACTATTCAAGGTCATTCACTTACCTGAAGAGGGGAGCCGATACTCGGCGCGAACATTTGCGCTACGACGTCCAGCGGGACATTCAGACAATGGCCGCGATCCGTGATGTGTACTCCGAAGCTGTGTTCACCGAAGACAAGGTGGGGTTCATCAATGCAAGCCCAATTTTTGTCATAGGGATGCCCAGGACGGGAACAACACTTGTTGAGCGCATACTCGGCAGCCACTCAGCCGTGCATGCTGCCGGCGAGCTCAACGAATTTGCTCTGAGCCTGGTCAAGATAACCCGGGGGCTTGCCGGCAATCGGCCGGCATCCGGGGCAGATCTCGTGACTCTTTCGCAGCATATCGACTTTGCGGCCCTTGGCAGACTCTATATTGAAGGAGCTAGAGACCGGTTGACGCAGTGTGTGCACTTTGTCGACAAGATGCCGTTGAATTTCCTGTACGCGGGTTTGATACACCTGGCGCTACCCAAGGCGAAGATCATTCACGTCGAGCGGGATCCGATGGACACGTGCTATGCGGTGTACAAGACGTTGTTCGAAAACGCCTATCCATACTCCTACGATTTGCGCGAGCTGGGTCAATACTATGTTGCCTACAAGGAATTGATGGCACATTGGTATAAGGTAATTCCGGGCGTAATGCATACCGTCAAATACGAGGACCTTGTCGCCGATCACCAGGGCGTTACCCAGTCCATGCTCGAGTACTGCAAGTTGTCATGGGAAGAGCAGTGCTTGCGACCTCATGAAGGTGCTGGTTATTCTGCAACTGCGAGCGCAACGCAGGTAAGAAGACCTGTACATCAAGAATCCGTTGGAAAATGGAAACATTACCAGAATGAACTGCAGCCGCTGGCCGAGATATTGCTCGCCGCCGGCATCACCCCATAACATGAACAAGGAATAGCCATGAATGCTGCCGGCAGGTCTTCTGACCCAGTGAGAACCGTCGCACCGAACAGCATGGTCGCCCGCGTTTTTCTCGCGTTCCTGGCGACGGCCGGAATTTTCTACATCAATATTTTGCCCGCCATGGTGGATGGCCTCATTGAGGCTTTGTCATTCACTTCCAGGCAGGCTGGTCTGGTTGCATCGGCCAACGTGTACGGAGCGGCGGCGGGTGCCCTGGGCATAGTGTTTATTGTGAAGCGTCTTGCCTGGAGGCGTGTGGCGTATGCGCTGCTTGCCGGTCTGATCATGATGGACCTGCTTTCGATGCTCATCATCACTCCCAATGCCTTGATTGCATTTCGCTTCGCTCATGGCTTTATTGGCGGCGCCTTGGTTGGCACTGGGTTTTCGGTGATTGCCCGCACGCTGAATCCAGATCGGACCTTTGGCGTACTGCTGTTCATCCAATTTGGACTGGGCGGTCTTGGCAACCTGTTCATACCCAGGCTGGTGCCGATTTTTGGTATCAGAGTACTCTTCATTTCCCTGATCGCCTTCAGCGTAGTTACGCTGCTAATGTTGCCATTTTTGGATCAATACCCCGTTGATCACGAAAAGCAGCGTGCCCATCGAGAGGCCAGTGGGCGGATTCCCCTGGTGCCGGTGGCGCTGGTGTTGTCGTCAATCTTCCTGTTTCAAGCAGGCAACAACGGCCTGTTCGCTTTCATTATTGGTTTGGGCAAGACCTCGGGTCTCAGTCTTGATTTTATTACCGGCACGCTGGCCGCGGGAGGATGGATCGGGCTACTGGGCGCGTTGCTGGTGATCGTAATACACACGCGTTTCGGGCGCACAATACCCTTGGTGGTAGCCATGCTGGCGACGGTCGGGGCGACCTGGATTTTGCATTACAGCGCTAACGCCACTTTGTTCCTGATTGCGAACTGCACCGTGGGTATCACCTGGGCTTTTGTTATCTCCTATCTGCTTGGATTGGCGGCGGCTTTCGACAGGAGCGGTCAGATGGCTGCGCTGGGCGGGTTTGCGTCCAAGATGGGGCTTGCCAGCGGCCCACTGGTGGGCGGCTTGCTGTTGGGCGACGACAACTACGGTCTTATTATCAATATTGCGGTGGTCGCACTGATCTTCAGCATGATAGCAAGTGTGATTCCGGCTATTCACCAGGACCGGGACCCCGGCAGTAAAGCCTGAGGAGCAACACTCGATAAGCACCAGGATCTTGCATTGCCAAAGGCTGTCGGCTCCCCTGCTACCCGCGTTGGTAGTGGGGGAAGAGGGGAAAGTCGTTTAACAGGCGTCTTGCGTTCGGCCGGATTGTCTGCGAATGTGGCCGCCTTTCAATATTCCGATCCCAGGTTGTGAGCCAAATCATGAAGCTGAACGCTTTCGGGCGATGGATGCTGTTCGTCGGCATCCTGGTCGCATCAAACTCCATAGCTGCAGAGGATGCTGGCGCTGAGCAATCGCAGGCCAAGCCGCTTTGGGAGTTCGCCATTGCGGGGTATGGTTTATACGGTCCCGCTTACCCGGGTTCTGCTGAAAAGCAGGCAAATTTCTTGCC